>JACCXV010000041.1 GCA_013696835.1 Gemmatimonadota bacterium
CCTCCGGGCCCGCCGCCAGGTGCGACGGGACCGACGGCGACCTGCTGCGGCCGGCCGGCCGGCGGGGCCGGACGACCGCTGCCAGCAGGGGCTCGGGATCCTGCGGGACCGCCTCGGACGCGGCTTCCATGTCGGGGTCTGGAAGGAGGCGCAGCCGCTCGCCGTCGAAGGCGGCGACCAGCCAGCGCGCCCGCGCCGTGGCGGCCAGACGCCGCAGGCGCTGCACAGTCGGCTCGGCGACCTCCAGCGAGCCCACCTCCACACGGACGAGCCGGATATCCAGGATCTCCTCGTCTCCGGGGAGCACCCGGAGCGCGACGCCATCCACGAGCCGGGCGCGGGCGCCGCCCGCCAGCGGCCCTCCCGTCTCGTCGAACCAGACGACCCGCCAGCCATTGCGCAGCAGCGTCTCCTCGACCGCCAGCCGCGTCGCGGCGGCGCCGGCGCGGTCGACGGTGGAGTCCTCCACGCGCAGCATGCGGTCGGCCTCGGGCGCGCCGGCGGCCGGACGCGTCACGGTGTCGCGGGACCGCTCACGAGGCTCCCGGCGGCAGGCGATGGGAGGCCCCGCTCGGGAAGCAGCGCGGGCAGGTAGAAGCGCTCGGTATACTCGCGCACCATGCGGTGTGTGTTGTAGTACGGGCACAGTCTGCGCATCGAGGTTCGCATGCGGGCGACCCAGGCTGCGGGGATGCCCCGGGAGTCGCGCTCGAAGAACAGGGGCACGACCTCCCGCTCGAGGATTTCATACAGCGCGCCGGCCTCCACGTGATCGTGGTGCCCCGGGTCCTCGAATCCATCCGTCCCGCCGAGCGCCCAGCCCAGGTCGGGCGCGTAGGCTTCGGCCCACCACCCGTCGAGTACGGAAAGGTGCAAGCCCCCGTTGGCGATCACCTTCATGCCGCTCGTGCCGCTCGCCTCCAGCGGCCGCCGCGGCGTGTTCAGCCAGACATCCACCCCCTGTACCAGCACGCGGGCGACGTCGATGTCGTAGTTGGCCAGCAGCACCACGCGCGCCCGGACCCCCGCGTCCGCGGCGAAGCGGGCGAGGTCCTCGATCATGCGCTTGCCCTCGTCGTCGTGCGGGTGTGCCTTGCCGGCGATGACGACCTGCACTGGTCGCGCCGGATCGCCGAGCAGGAGCCGCCGAAGGCGCTCCACGTCGCGCAGCAGGAGGGTCGCTCGCTTGTAGCCCGCGAAGCGCCGGGCCCAGCCGATCGTGAGCGCCTGCGGATCGAGCACCTGCCGCGCCCAGGCGTGCTCCTGCGGCTCGACCCCTCGTCGCTCGAGCTGCTGCGGCAGCCGCTGCCGCACCCACTCCACCAGCCTGGCTCTGCAATCGGCGTGAACCCCCCAGAGCTCGGCGTCGGGGACGGCGTCGAGCCCCTCCCAGGCCGATGGCTCCTGAGGCTCCCGCAACCAGCGGTCCCCGAGGTGGCGCGTGAGCAGCGCCTTCATCTCCAGCGAGACCCAGCTGCGGTTGTGAATGCCGTTGGACACGAACTCCAGCCGCTCCGCCGCCTCGTGCTGCGGCGGGTGGAAGCTCCGGAACAGGGCCCGGCTGACGTCCCGGTGCAGCGGGCTGACGGCGTTGCACGTGCCGGAGTGGTTGAGCGCCAGCACCGCCATGCTGAACGGAGATCCGCCGTCGCTGCCGCCCAGAGCCAGGAAATCCCCCCATCCCAGCCCCAGCTCCGCCGCATAGGACTCGAAATACGGCCGCATCAGCTCCGGGGAGAACGCGTCGAACCCCGCCGGGACGGGAGTGTGCGTCGTGAAGACGTTCTCGGCCCGGATGGCGTCCTGCGCATCACGCAGGGGCAGACCCTCGTCCCGGACCAGCTGGCGCAAACGCTCCAGCACGAGGAAGGCGGCATGGCCCTCGTTCATGTGGCACACGTTGGGCCGCTGACCGACGGCGAGGAGCGCGCGCAGGCCGCCGATCCCCAGCACGATCTCCTGCTGCAGTCGCGTCTCCCGGTCGCCCGCGTACAGGGCACCCGTGATCACCTGGTCCTCGGGGCGGTTCGCCTCGATCCCGGTGTCGAGCAGCAGCAGGTGGATCCGCCCGACCTGGATGCGCCAAACCTCCGCGTGCACCTCGCGGCCGGGGAACTCCAGCCTGATCGTCACCGTGCGGCCGTCGGGCGCCAGCTCGCGCTGCGCCGGCAGATCCTCGATGTGGGTGCGGGGATAGCTCTCGAGCTGCCGTCCGGCGCCCGAGATGCGCTGCGTGAAGTAGCCATGGCGGTAAAGGAGCCCGACCCCCGTCAGGGGAATGCCCAGCTCACTGGCGGATTTGAGGTGGTCGCCGGAGAGGATCCCCAGGCCGCCGGAGTACAGCGGGACGCAGTCGGTGAGGCCGAACTCGGCCGCGAAGTAGGCTACGCGGAGGTGGGCGCCCCGCGGTTGATGCGTGTCGAACCAGCTGGGCAGCGAGAGATGAGCGTGGAAGTCGCGGGCGAGCGCGTGGACCCTGGCCACATAACCGGCATCCTGCGCCGCTTCCTGCAGGCGCCGTCGCTCGATCCGGCGCAAGAGAGCGGCCGGATTGCGGCCGGTCGTTTCCCAGAGGACCTGATCGAGATCCCGAAAGAGAGCGCGGATTGGGGCGTTGTAGGTCCAGCGCAGGTTGTAAGCGAGCTCGAGCAGCGGCCTGAGCGCGTCGGGCAGGGCGGGGCGCATGGCGGCCAAAACTATGCAGGACTTGGGCCGCGGGACAGGGCCGCCCCTCGCTACTCAAAGCGGCAGGCGCAGCTTCGCCTCCGCCCCGCGGCCCGCCCTGCGGCTCTCGAGCGTGAGCGTGCCCCCGTGCGCCTCGGCGATCTGGCGGCTGAGGGCGAGCCCGATCCCCGATCCGCTGGCCTTGGTGGTGAAGAAGGGGACGAAGAGGTTCGCGGTGTCCGAGATCCCGGGCCCGTCGTCCTCGATCCGCAGCTCCAGATGGCCGTCGGCGGCGCTCCAGCCCACCCGCACTCCCCCGCCGGTTTCGAGCGCGGCATCCACGGCGTTGCCCAGCACGTTGATCAGCAGCTGCTCCAGCTGGTCCCCGTCGGCGCGCACCTGGACGGGGGGACCCGGCAGCACTTCGACGTCGAGACGGGTCTCCAGCTCCACGAGGCGGCGCACCCAGTGCTCCACCGCCAGTGGCTCGAGCCGGGGCCGCGGCAGCCGGGCGAGGCGCGCGTACGAGGTCATGAACCTGCCGAGCGCCTCGGCCCGGCCGGCGATGACCGCCAGCCCCTGCCGGAGGTCGTCCTCGAGGTCGGCGGGGCGCGCTTCGCGCAGCAGCAGGCTTTGCAGGCTGCCTGCGAGCGACTGGATCGGCGCCAGGGAGTTGTTGATCTCGTGGCCGAGCACGCGCACGAGCCGCTGCCACGCCTGACGCTCGTGGTCGCGCAGGGTCTTGCTCACGTCGATGAGGACCAGGAGCTGGTGCGGGAGGCCGCCCTGGCGGAATTCGCTGAGCCTGATCTCCCAGCGTCCGCTGGCTCCGGGAAACTCCACGTCGAGGGTGCGCGGCGAGTCCCCCTCGAGGCAGCCCGAGATCCCGAGTGCCGAGGCCGTGCGGCCGAGGAGGCGCTCGGCGGGCTGGCCCAGGAGGCGCTCCCCGCCGCGGTTGACGAGGCGCAGGCGCCGCTCGGCGTCGAACGCGAACACCGCGGCGTCGATCTCGGCCATGACGCGCCGCAACAGGACGGTCGCCTCGAGCGCGCCGAGGCGCTGTTCGCGCAGGGTCTTTCCCAGCGCGTTCACCTCCAGCATCGCGAGGCCGAGCGCGTCGTCGCTGCGCGCTCCCCGCGCGCGCATGGAGTAGTCGCCCTCCCGCAGCGCGGCGAGGAAGTTGGAGAGGGCGCGCAGTGGGTGGGCTACGGCCTCGCGCACCGCGAAGGAGAAGCTGGCCCAGAAGAGGAGGATGACGCAGGTCAGGGTCCACTGGAGCCGCGTCGTGTAATCGCCGACCCACAGCAGCGCCAGCGCCACGAGCGTCCCCGGTAGTCCCGCCACCAGCGCCATCGCCAGGATGCGGCCCTCGTGCGTGAGTGCCCGGCGCCAGCGGCGGGTCACAGGCCGTGCCGCTCGATGCGCCGGTAGAGCGCGCTGCGGGAGAGGCCCAGCACCTTCGCGGCGACGCTCACGTTCCCCTCCGCACGGTCCAGCGCCTTGCGGATGAGATGTCGCTCCGCCTCGTCCAGCGTCATGCTCTCGAGCCTGGGGAGCGCCTCGGGCTCGCCCCGCAGGCCCAGGTCGCCGGCCGTGATCAGGAGCCCCTCCGCCATCAGCACGGCGCGCTCCACGGCGTGATCCAGCTCGCGCACGTTCCCTGGCCAGGGATGGTCCAGCATCACGCGCATGGCGTCGGGCGCGAAGCCTACCGCCGACTTTCGGTAGCGCTCGCCGTGGCGGGCCAGGAAACGTGCGGCGAGGAGCGGGATGTCCTCGGGACGCTCCCGCAGCGGCGGGAGACGGATCTCGATCGTGTTGAGACGGAAGAGCAGGTCCGCCCGGAACCTGCCTGCAGCCGCTTCCGCGCCGACGTCGGCGTTGGTGGCCGAGATGACGCGCACGTCTACGCGCCGGGTCTTCGAGGAGCCCACGCGTTCGAGTTCCCCCGTCTGCAGCACGCGCAGGAGCTTTCCCTGCTGCGCCAGCGGCACGTTCGAGATCTCGTCCAGGAAGAGGGTGCCGCCCTCGGCGAGCTCGAAGCGGCCCACGCGATCCGTCTTGGCGTCGGTGAAGGCGCCCTTCACGTGACCGAAGAGCTCGCTCTCGAACACCCCCTCCGACAGGCCGCCCACGTTGACCGTCACGAGCGGCTTCGCCGACCGGTCGGACGCGGCATGGAGCCAGCGCGCCACCACCTCCTTGCCGGTCCCGTGCTCCCCCAGCACGAGGGCGTTGGCGTCGGAGGGGCCGACTCGCTCCATCAGCCGCAGCACCGGCTGCATCGCGGGCGACTGGGCGATCATCTCCGGGAACCCCTCGCGACGCAGCAGACGGTTCTCGGTGTCGAGCCGCTGCCCTTGCCGGAGCGCACGCCCCAGCTCGAGCTGGGTGCGCAGGATCGTGAGCAGCCGCTGATTGTCCCACGGCTTCTCGACGTAGTCGCGAGCACCGAGGCGCATCGCCTCCACGGCGCTCTCGACGCTCCCCCAGGCGGTCATCACCACCACCGGCAGCGTGCCGTCCATGGCGCGCAGCTTGGGAAGCAGGTCCAGTCCCTCCCGGCCGGAGGTGGTGTCCCGTGCGTAGTTCAGGTCCATGAGGACGGCGTCGAAGTCCCGGTCCTCGAGCGCGGCGAGGATCCCCGCGGGTGAGGTGGCGGTCTGCGTGGCGTAGCCCTCGCCCTTGAGCAGCATGCCCAGCGCCTTGAGGACGTCCGGCTGATCGTCGGCCACCAGCACGCACGCGGGCGGGAGGGAGAGGCTCATGTGACGCACGCCGGGAGTGGGAAGGCCCGGGGCGGCCGGGTGCCGGAGGTCAGGGGGTCAGGGGGAGGCGGGAGCCGGGGGGGCCGGGGCGGGGTTCGCCGTGCGCGCGGCGGGGAGCGTCTCCAGCAGCGGCCGGCCGCTGGCCTCCTCCAGGTCCGCCAGCGCCAGGAAGAAGCCGTACGCCGAGCGAATATACGCCGTCTCGGCGGCCGTAAAAGTCAGCTGCGACTCCTGCAGGTCCGGAAACGACAGCGCCCCGATGCGGTAGCGCTCCTGCGCCAGCGCCAGCTCCTGCCCCGCCAGCTCCACGTCCTCCGCCCGCGCACCCTGCGTGGCATACGCCGTCAGCAGCGCCAGGTAGCCCGCGCGCACCTGCGCCTCCAGCGCCAGCTCCCCCGCCCGCAGCCCCTCCTCCGCCGCGCGCAACTCCGCGCGCGCCTGGCTCGTCCCGCGCTCGCGCCCGAAACCCCCGAACAACTCCCACTCCAGCCCCAGCTCGTAGGTCGTGCGCGCCTCGAACTGCTCGAACAAAAAGTGCGCCGTGTCCGCCGCGCTGCTCGAAAAGTTGGCCCGCGCCCCCAAGGTCGGCAGATACGCCGTGCGCGCGATCCAGCTCTCGCTCGCGCGCTGCGCCCGCTCCGCCCGCAAC
>JACCXV010000058.1 GCA_013696835.1 Gemmatimonadota bacterium
CTCGAGGGCCACCCGACCACTGCCGCGGGCCTTGGGGGCTTCCCGCAGCTGGCATCCACGCCAAGCCCGGCCATCTCCGGCATCTCATGGAACTTCGGCAACGTGAGGCGGCTGGCGCCGGGCAGCGACCTCTGGCCGGCCACCTGGCACGGCGACGATGCCATCTATGTCTCCTGGGGGGACGGCGGCGGGTTCGGGGGTACGAACACCGACGGCCGGGTGGCTCTCGGCTTCGGCCGCATCACGGGCCAGCCCCCGTCCATCTCGGCGGTGAACGTCTGGGGCGGCAAGAACGGGTTCAACGCCTCGACGTTCGGCGGCAAGGCGAGCGGCATGCTCTCGGTCGGCGGCAGCCTGTACGCCTGGATCAACACGCAGAACGACCTGATCCCCGACAAGAAGCTGGCCTGGTCGTCGAATGGGAGTGCCTCGTGGCAACTCGCGACGTGGAGCTGGCCCGGCGCCCCGGGAGCGTTCTACCCCGTGAGCTTCCTGAACTACGGGAAGGCGTACGCGGGCGCCCGCGACCGGTACGTCTACGTCTACGGCAAACGCTACACCTCGAACGAGGACGACCCCTACACGCATGCCGATCATTACCTCGCGCGCGTGCCGAAGGGGAGGATCAAGTATCGGGGCTCCTATCGGTTCTTCGCCGGGTTCGACGGTTCCGGTCTTCCTGTCTGGAGCAGCGGCGAGTCCGCCGCCGTACCCGTGCTGAGCGACGTCGCAACCAACGTGGCCAGCGTGGTGTACAATGCGCCGCTCGGGCGCTACCTGGCGACCACCGGACGTCTGGGCGAGATCGACAAGCTCACGATCTACGACGCGCCGCAGCCGTGGGGTCCATGGACCCTGGCGGCCGGCTACGACAACTGGGGGCCACCTCCCGGCGGCTACGATTCGCAGGAGGCGCTCCTCTTCACGATTCCCACCAAATGGATCAGCTCCGACGGTCGCTCCATCTGGATGATCTACTCGTCTCCCCGCCTGCCGGCTCAGCCCGCGCTCGGCCTCGACTCGTTCAACCTGATCGAGGGAACGATCTCGCTCCGCTAGGCGCCCGCATCGCTCTGCTGCTGGCACTGGCGGTCACTGCGGGCGCCTGCGGCAGTGAGTCTCGCTCGCTCACCCCACCCGACGATCCCCCTCCCGGTGACAGCACTCCCGATGCCCCCACGCCGCGCATCGCCGGTGTGAGCTGGGACTTCCCCTCAGCCCTGCGAGTGGCGCCCGGCAGCGATCTGTGGCCGGTCACGTGGGGACCGGATGACGCGCTCTACACCTCGTGGGGCGATGGAGGCGGCTTCGGGGGGACTGACGGCGAAGCTCGGGTGAGCCTGGGCTTCGCGCGCATCACGGGTCCGCCGGAAGCCTTCGTGGCAACGAACCTCTGGGGTGGCAAGGACGCCGAGCGGCCCGCAACGTTCGCCGGCAAGGCCACGGGACTTCTCTCCGTCGGCGGCACGCTCTACGCCTGGATCAACCTCCAGGACGGGGACATCCCCGCGCGGCGGCTCGCCTGGTCGACGGACCTCGGCCGCAGCTGGCAGCTTGGCTCGTGGAGCTTCCCCGGCGCCCGCGGCGCCCTCTACCTCGCGACCTTCCTGAACTTCGGCCGTGACTACGCCGGCGCCCGCGACGGCTTCGTGTACGCGTACGGAAAGCGCTACTCCGACGCCGGCGATCCCTTCACCGACCCGCGGAACTTCCTGGCCCGCGTGCCACGGGGAAGCGTCCGCGAGCGCGGCGCCTACGAGTTCTTCGCCGGGTTCGACGCCGCACGCGCGCCGACCTGGACTCGCGTCGAGCGAAACGCCCGCTCGATCCTGACCGACACCGCGCGCACCAAGGCCTTCAGCGTGGTCCACGTCTCCCCGATCGGCCGCTATGTCGGCACCACCTCGCGCGGCAACTCGGTCGGCAAGCTATCGATTCACGAGGCGGCGGAGCCCTGGGGTCCGTGGATCTCCGTCGTTGCATACGACAACTGGGGCGGCTTCGGTGACGGCGAGGGGCTCCTGTACTCGATTCCCACCAAATGGATCGGAGGCGACGGCACGACGCTATGGATGATCTTTTCGTCGACTGGCGCCTTCGACTCCTTCAACCTCGTCCGCGGGACGCTGACGCTGCGATAGGCTGACGTGCCGAATCGAGAAAAACAGAAGCTAGCGCGACCGCCCGTTCCTACTTCTTCGACTTCTTCGCACCAGAGCTCCCCTTCTTCGTTTTCGAGCCGCTCTTCTTCGCGCTAGAGCCGCTCTTCTTCGCACTAGAGCCGCCCTTCTTCGCCGGCACCTTCGCCCCCTTCTCGCGCGCCTCGGAAAGGCCGATCGCGATGGCCTGCTTGCGGCTCGTGACCTTCTTGCCGCTCCCGCTCTTCAGCGTCCCCGCCTTGCGCTTGCGCATCGTCTTTTCGACGGTCTCCTGGGATTTCTTGCCGTAGCGCGCCACTGAGACTCCTTTCGCGACAATGTCAGGATTGAACGACGACCGGCTAGGAAGCAGGCGTCAGCTGCGACGAGTCTTCCAGGATGATCTGGGGTTTCCCCCGGTAGAGCTGCACCCCACCCGTTATCCGCACGTCCCTCCCCGCCCAGGACGCGAGGTTGGGGAAGAGCGGGAGGGCCGCCTCGGGCACGAGAGCGGAGAACGTGTGATCGGGATAGGGGCTCCCGAAGTTCAGGAACGTGTTTCCGCGGCGTGATGTGTGCACGTCGGCCACGAGGCCTTGCACGGTCACAGTCTCGCCGACGTGGTCGGCAGCATCGACATCCCGCACGACCGTGGCTTCCTCCGCCCCGGACGCACGTCCAGCCTCCTCCGCGCGGGACGAACGTGCTACCTTCGGATCCGATGATCGTGCTACCTCCTTCGGGCCGGATGACCGTTCGGTGGAGCGTGTCTTTCCGATGCTGCCGCTCGCCGCACCGTCCTTCCACAGCCCGCGCCGGGCGGAACGCGCCTGGCGTTGCGCGGAAACGAACTCGTCCAGGTGTCGGAAGGGGTAGCGAGTGAGCGCCTGGGCGTAGCCGTCCTCGACGATCTTCTCGTTGAAGAGCGTGCCGTCCGGCAGGTAGGCGTACGCCAGCAGACGACCGTGATCGTCTCGCCTGTCGAAATCGAAGTCGAGGCGCACCTTCCGCCCCAGGAGCGCTCGGCGGGTGTAGTCAGTCGCCTCGCGGCCCAGTGAATCGACGATGTCGCGCGAGTCGCCGAGCTCGGCCGCGTCCACACCGATCAACCTGACCTTTCCACCCGGATCGACCTCGATCGTGTCACCGTCGATGACGCGCTTGACGACGACGGTCGAACCTTTCTCCTGCGCACACCCGAGACTCGGCAGCGCGGGTATCCCGAGCGCGAGAAGCAGAAGAGGCGCCAGCGGGAGCAGACACCGCCTCCGCCGGCCGTGCTGCGTCACGGCGTGAATACCTCGACGACGTCGGTCTGCGCGAACCCGGCCGCGGGGCCGCCGGCGATCGCATAGAACTTCCCGGCGACCGCGGCGGCGCCCAGGCCGTGACGGGGGGTGGGCAGCGGCTCGGCGACCTGCCAGCGATCCGTGGCGGGATCGTATACCTCGTGCTCGTCGAAGACGCTCGAGCTGGTCTCCCCTCCGACGACGTGGATGCGGCCTTCCAGGGCGGCGGACGCCAGCCCGCCGCGGCGGGTGGGCATGCGCGCCCGCGCCGACCACGCATCGGACGCGAGGTCGTACGCCTCCACGACGTCGAAGTTCGCGTCGGGATTCTGCGGTCGCCCGCCGATCGCGTACAGCGTCGCGCCGACGACGGAGGCAGTGAGATGGTCGCGCGCGGTGGGGATCGACGCCCCCGGGCTCCAGGAGCCAGCCGCTGGATCGTAGATGGCGATCGGGCCCAGCAGGCCGCCGGGACCCACGCCGCCGACAACCACCAGCCTTCCGTTCACGGCACCCGCGGCCGACGCGCCGCGCGGCTCCGGCAAGGGGGCCCGCTCCTGCCACGCGTCGAGATCCTCGCGATAGACCCAGAGCGTCGCGACAGGTCCGAACTCCGAGCCCGACAGGCCCCCGACTGCATACAGGGAGTCGCTGACGACAGCGAGGGGCATGTGGTGCCTGCTTGCCGGCAGGTCGGCGATCCGCTCCCAGGCGTCGCCTGCGGGGTCGTAGCGGTAGGCGGCTGCGGTGGGCCGATTGCCGGACTCGAACCCGCCCGCCACATAGACCCTGCCGCGCAGGACGGCGGCCTGCAGCTCCTGCAATCGCTGCGGGACGGGCGCCGCCCCGCCCCAGGTGCCGTCGACGACCGGCGGGGGCGGCGGGGGTGGAGGCGGCGGCCGTGGAGGCGGGCCGACGCTCGAGCTCCCCGACGAGCCGCATGCATTCGTGAGCGTTACAGCCAGCGCCACCGCGAGGACGCGACCTGTCGCGAGCCATCCCCGTCGGGTGCTGCTCACAATCGCAACCGCAACTCGTCCCCGTGCTGCTCGACACGGTAGGTGGCGATCGAATCCCCGGCCGGACCGGCCTTCACGGCCCCGGTGGCGGTGTCGAACTGCGAGCCATGCCACGGACACTGCACGGTTCCACAGATCATCACCCCGTCCGAGAGCGGCCCACCCTTGTGCGTGCAGCGGTCGTCGAAGGCGACGTACCCCTGCTCGGTGCGACCCAGCACGATGCGGCGACTTCCGACGTGCAGGAGCTTCATCTGATTCACCTTCAGCTCGTCGGCCTTCCCCACCGTCACGGGAGCGCCGGGTGTGTCTTCGACTCTCTCCTCGCGCCACTTCCCTGCGTGGGCATAGCGATGGTCAACGCCGATCACGTTCCGATACACGAGCGTTCCGCCCATCCATCCGCCGGACGTGAGGAGGACGAGTCCCAGGACCTGGACTCCCAGCGTGAGACCGTCCGGAGCCGCCGACGGATCACCGCGCAGGAGCCAGCTGAAGGCGAAGAGCGCCAGTGCCGCGAGATTCACCAGCATGTGCTTCGTGGCGCGCTGCTTTGCGGAGCTGTTCGGCGGGACCACCGCGAAGTAGTCGATCAACCCGGGGACCGCGGCCACGAGGCCCATCACAACCCCTGCGATGGCGAGATAGTAGCCTACGCTCCACCAGTCCGGCCTCGTCCAGCACCAGCCCGCGGCGTCGAACGCCAGCGCTCCCGTGAGGAAGGCCAGCGGGAACGGGATCAGGATTGGATGCAGCGGGTGTCCCAGAAAATTGGCTCGACTTTTCATGCTCGCTCTCTCCTGTGGTGGGACGGCCCGGCGGCGGCGCGGCGTGCCCGCGGGAGAGGGCGGCGCTGCGTTGCGTGCCGGTAGAGGTGCCGGGGCGTCGCGTGGCGCGAGGTGGAGACCGAGGTCCGCGCGCAGGGACGTGGGGATTGTAACGGACCGCCGCCGGCTGACAAGGCGGGATGCGCGTCACATCCCGGCGAGCACGATCTTCCCGATGTTGCGATTCTCCTCCATGTAGCGGTGCGCCTTCGCCACCTCGGCCCAGGAGAAGACGCGATCCACGATGGGTCGCAGCCTGCCGTCGGCGAAGCGTGGCAGAGCGAAGGCGGCCAGGGCGCGCACGAGCCGAACCTTGTAGTCGAGGCTGCGCGCGCGAAGCGTCGTGCCCGTGACCTGCAGCCGCTTCGTGAGGAAGACTCGCAGGTCGAACCCTTCAACGCGCGTGCCACCGAGGCTGCCGATCAGGATCAGGCGACCCTCGGGAGCGAGGCACTGCAGGTTCTGCTCCCAGTACGGCGCGGCGACGAAGTCGAGGATCACGTCCACGCCACGCTCGTCCGTCGCCTCGAGCACTGCCGGTGCGAACGGTCCCCGCTTGTAGTCGATGGCGAGCTCGGCGCCAAGGGCACGGCACGCGTCGAGCTTCCGCTCGGACCCGGCGGTGACGATCGGGTGCGCGCCGGCTTCACGAGCGAGCTGGATGGCTGCGGTGCCGACGCCGCTCGCCCCTGCATGGATGAGCACGCGCCCGCCAAACTGGAGATCTCCGAGCCAGAACAGCGTCTGGTATGCCGTCGCGAAGACCTCGGGGATCGCCGCCGCTTGCTCGAAGGAAAGCCCCTCGGGGATGGGCATGCAGAGGCCGGCAGGCACGGCGACGTGCTCGGCATACCCGCCACCGGCGAGGAGCGCGCAGGCGCGATCCCCCTCGCACCAGTCCTCGACCTCGGTGCCGACTTGTTCCACGAATCCCGAGGCTTCAAGGCCCAGCGTGGGACTGGCACCCGGCGGAGGCGGATACCGTCCCTGACGCTGCAGGACGTCCGCGCGGTTCACGCCAGCGGCCTTGATTTTCAGGAGGAGATCGCCGGTGG
>JACCXV010000079.1 GCA_013696835.1 Gemmatimonadota bacterium
TGGACAGTGGTCCCGTATATGCGTTCCTGGGTGCCGCGGCGGGAGCTGCCATCGGCGCGCTCGTCGGCAGCACCCTGATTGATTACGACGACTACGCGGCGGAGAATGGCCGGTAGGCTTGCCGGCCGAACGGCACGCGGCCCCATCTAGAGCGACAGCCATCGCAGTGGCGGACACGGATTGAGCGCAGTCGCGCGATACCCGAGCGAGTTTGTTATCCTGTAGTTCGCCCGCTTCACCCTGGCTGCGCGACCACCGGCGTGCCGGACGCACGAGCCCCGAACGAGGATCCCGGATGCTGCAAAAGAGTTTCGGTGACCTGGAGAGCAGGCTCGGCCACTTGGAGGAAGAGGTCGCTAGAGTGGTTGGTCAGGCGTCGGTGATCGAGGGTCTGAAGACGGAGATCGAGCGTCTGAAGACGGAGATACGGGATCTGCGGGCACAGCTGGCGGATGCCGAGTTTGCTCGCCAGCGGCGCGCCGAAGAGTTTTCCGACGTCGTGGGCCAGCGTGCAGAGCAGTTTGCGGTCATCGGTGCGCACGCATCGGAAGTCGCCGGGCTCCAGGCGGAGATCCAGCGCCTGCAGGCTGAAGCAAAGCGGCAGGAGCAGCGGATCGAGGCATGTGAAGCTGAACTGAAACTCGCGCCGCCTGACTGACGGGCCCATGGACTGGTTCTACCTCTACGCTCTGTCCTGGCTCGTCGTGATCGCGGGAGTCGGGCTGGGGATGAACCTGATCGGCATCCCGCCGATCTGGAACCTGATCGCCATGGGGCTCCTGCTTGTGATCGCGGTCGCGACCGCGCTGCGCCGGCCGCGCGACGACTCGGGGAGCCAGCCGTAGTCCGCCCCGCCGCCTCCAGCGGGACGGCCCCCCGGCCGACTACTCCCGCATCTCAGTCCCCGCCGGTCAGGCACTGGATCTCGGAGAACGTGGGCTTCAAGCTCGTGGCGCTCACGGTGGCGCTCGTGCTGTGGTTCAACGTGAAGACCGATCGGCCGGCCGAGGTCCGCTACCCGGTGCCGCTCGAGATCGTCCCCGAGAGCGACGAGGAGACGATCCTGCGGGGACAGCCCGAGTCGGTGAACGTGCTGTTCGCGGGGACGGGGAAGGACCTGCTCAGGCTCGGTGACCAGCGCTTCCGCGTGCGGAAGGTCCTGGCGCCGGGAAAGCCCGGCCCGCGGCGCGTGATCCTGGACGCGGCCAGCGTCTCGCAGACCGGGAACCTCGACGTGCGGCCCATCTCGGTCGAGCCGAGCGTCATCACGCTCACGGTGGATCGCGTGGGCTCCAAGCGCGTCCCCCTGCGGTCGCTGAGCGTGCTCGAGGCGGCGGAGGGCTACGAGCTGCAGGGGCGGGTGCGCTTCGACCCCCCCGAGGTGACGCTGATCGGGGCCCGCACCTTCCTGGCGGAGATCGACACGATCGCGGTGGACCTGACCCAGTTCCGCGGCCGCCGCGAGTCCATCCGCGAAGCCATCGCCGTTCGCCTGCCGCGCTATCCCACCGTCATCGTCCAGCCCGACTCGATCCGCATCGTAGCCTCGCTGGAGGAATCAGCCCAGGAGGCCCCGGAAAAGGCCCAGGAAGGTCCGGAAGCCGAGCCCCGATCGTCGCCATCCTCCACAAAGGCACCCCGCCGGAAGCCATCCTGAGCTTCACCCTCGGCATCGAGACGTCCTGCGACGAAACTGCGGTGGCTGTGCTCGAGGGGACGGGCACGCTTCGCTCCAGCATCATCTCCTCCCAGCTGACCCAGCACGCCCCCTACGGGGGAGTGGTCCCGGAGCTCGCCTCCAGGGCGCACCTGGAGAACGTCGGCGCCGTGCTCGACGGGGCGTTGAACGAGGCGGGGATCGCGCTCGCCGACCTGGACCGCATCGGCGTCACCAATGGGCCAGGGCTCGCCGGAGCGCTGCTCGTGGGGGTCTGCTACGCGAAAGGGCTGGGCCTGGGTCTGGGGGTGCCGGTCTACCCGGTGAACCACCTCGAGGCGCACCTCTTCGCCAACCTCCTCGAGCACCCCGACCTCGCGCCGCCATTCATGGCTCTGATCATCTCCGGGGGTCATACCCTCCTCGTAAGCGTCGAGAAGTGGGGCACGTACCGGGTGGTGGGGAGGACGCGCGACGACGCCGCGGGGGAGGCCTTCGACAAGGTCGCCAAGCTGCTGGGGCTGGGATACCCGGGGGGACCGCTGGTCGAGCAGCTGGCTCGAGAGGGGGATCCCCGGGCAATCGCTTTTCCCCGTCCGATGCGGAACGATCCTTCTAGCGATTTCTCATTTAGCGGTCTTAAAACGGCTATCATGCATCAAGTTAAGCATGATTGGCCGCAACTCACCTCGAAGCGCCTGGCCGAGGTCTGCGCCTCGTTCCAGGAGGCCGTCACGGATACCCTGGCAGCCAAGACCTTCGCCGCAGCCGAGGAGTGGGGTGCCTCGGCCGTGATCCTGGCAGGGGGGGTGTCCCGAAACGAGCACATCCGCCGGCGCTTCGAGCGCGAGGCCGCCAGCCGTGGCCTGGCGCTCGTGTTCCCCTCCCCGCAGCTGTGCACCGACAACGCCGCCATGGTCGCCCGCACGGCGGTGTTCCATGCTGCACGAGGAGCCCTGCCCTCCCTCGACTTCGCCGTAGTCCCATCGCTGGGGCTGTAGTCTAGGCCAGAAGGAGCATATCGAACGTCCCTCCGGCCGTGGAACAAAGGCCGCCCGCTTCCGTATCTATGTGCCGCGGGGAAGAGCTTGAGCAGGCCCTCGCAGTCGGACCTCACCCCACAACGGCGGCAGCTGGCCTCAGTCGGCAGCCTGGAGACAGGATGGCGGAAGGC
>JACCXV010000125.1 GCA_013696835.1 Gemmatimonadota bacterium
GTGCCGATGAACGGCCCGCTCGACGTGGACTTCACGGTCGCGAGCCGCGACCCGGGGGATCTCTACCCCCAGGGCGGTCCGATGCCGGCGCGGCGGTTCGCAGCGCGCGGGACGGTCACCGGGCCGCGCACCGCGATGGACGTGCGGCTGGCCGTCGAGGCGGAGGGCCTCACCGCGCGGGGCCGGGCCGTGCAGCGCCTCGACGCCACGGCCGCCCTCACCGATCTCGGCCTCCCGTCCTCACGCATGGTGCTGGACGGCACCGCGGCCGGCATCGCCGCGACGGATTCCCTCGTGCTGGACTCGGCCGAGTTCCACGTCGGCTTCGCGGCGGACACCGCGGGCATCTCCGTGGGGGTCCAGGTGGACTCGGTGAGCCGTGCCGACGCGCACGTGGCCGTGCGCCTGGGTGGCGCGGCGCCAACCGTCGTCCTGGACCGCGCGGCGCTCACCCGCAGGGACGCGACCTGGGAACTGCAGCAGCCCGGGAGGCTGACCTATCGAGGCGGGGAGATCCGCTTCGAGGACTTCGCGCTCGCCCACGAGGAGCAGCGACTCGCGCTCGACGGCACCCTCGACCTCGCCGGAAGGCAGGACCTGCGGTTCGCGCTCGAGAACCTGTCGCTCGAGGACCTGCAGGCGCTCGCGGGAGTGGAGCCGAGCGCCAGCGGGACGCTGAACGGGTCCGTCGCGCTCGCCGGCACGGACCGCGCGCCCACGTTGAGAGGGGAGCTCTCGCTTGCGACCGCGCGGGCCGGAGGCCTGAGCATCCGGCGCCTGGACGCTCGGTTCGACTACGCGAACCGCCGCCTCGGCCTCGACGCGCAGCTCGTGCCGGAGCCCGCGCCGGCGGCTTCCTCGGCCGGGGACGACGATCCCGGCGCGCTGGTGCTGCGCGGCTCGGTGCCGCTCGACCTGGCGTTCCGGGACGCCAGCCAGCGCTTTCCCGACGCGCCCCTGGACCTGCACGTGGAGAGTCGCGGTCTGCGGCTGGACAGCTTCCGGCCCGCCCCTCCAGGCGGCGCGGCCGCCCCGCCCGCCAGTCAGTCTGCCGACGGTGCTGACACCGCCGCGCGCCCGGGCGCCACGGGGCCGCTGGCGTTCCGGCTCGACCTCACCGGAACCCCCTCGGCCCCGTTGCTCGAGAGCACCTTCTCGCTCGAGGGGTCGCGTATCAACAGCCTCGACGTGGAGCGCCTGAGCGGCCGCTTCGGATACGCCCAGCGCGAGCTGAAGCTGGAAGCGGAGCTGGTCGCGAGGATGCCCGCGGCGGCAGCGAAGCCTGCGATGGACGAGGCTGCGAACGAGGAGGCGGGCACGGCCCCGCTCCAGCGGAGCGCGGAGGGGGAGCGTGCCACGCTGGCGGCGCGAGGGAGCTTCCCCGTCGATCTGGCGCTCGGCCCGGTGGCTGACCGCACCCCCGACCTCCCGATGGACGTGCGGCTCGAGAGCCGCGGCCTGACCCTCGGGATCGCGCGCTCATTCTCGCCGCGGGTGACCGAAGCCTCGGGTCCCGTAGAGGTGGGCGTGAGCCTGAGCGGCACTCCGTCGGAGCCGCGCTACTCGGGCGCTCTCACGGTGCGCGACGGGGCTTTCCGCATGGGCCGCGACGCGGTGCGCTACTCCGACATCGAGGCCACGGTGCGCTTCGACAACGACCGCATCACCCTCGAGGAGATCCAGGTCTCGTCTCCGGGGGGCCGGGCGCGCGTGACAGGAGGGATCGCGTTGCGCGAGATGGCGCTAGGCGACATCGACGCGCGCCTCGAGGCACGGCGCTTCACGCTGATCGGCGAAGAGGACCGGCAGCTGGTGATCGATGCCGACCTGGACCTCAGCGGGACCACACAGGCGCCTTCCGTCGTCGGAAGCGTGAACGTGGAGCAGCTCGAGTGGCCTCTGCCCGAGCGCAGCGACAAGGAGGTCATCGACGTGGACGAGGCGATCCTCTACGTACGCGCGGAGGGCGACACCGCTCCGCAGCCGCCCCCGCCTCCGGACGTCTGGCGCGAGACCCTGCTGGACGTCGACGTGACCATCGAGGACGACGCGTTCCTGCGCAGCCCGCAGGCGCTGATCGTCCTCGAGGGCGACCTCTCGATCGCCAAGGAGCGCGGGGCCGACCGGCCCTCGCTGGCCGGCAACATCGACGTCGTGCGCGGCTTCTACTCCGACTTCGGCCGCCGCTTCGAGGTCGCCGAGGGGCAGGTGGCGTTCTTCGGCACGCCGGACCTGGACCCGGGACTGAACGTGCGGGCTGTGACGGAGGTCGAGAACTCCGACACGGGCCAGGACGTTGAGATCTCGCTGATCCTGGGCGGGACGGTTGGACAGCTCACGTTCGACGTGGCCTCGAACCCGCCCTACGAGAAGTCCGAGATCTTCTCGCTGCTGCTCTTCGGCACGACCACGCCAGGGCAGGGGCAGGAGACCGAGTTCCAGAGCACGATCTCGCGCGTGGCGGCGGGGCAGGCGACGGGCTCGCTCTCCCGCGCGCTCGCCTCGGAGCTGGGGCTGGACCTGCTTGAGATCCAGCCGGGCGCCGGTGGCGGTGCCGGGTTCCGCGCCGGCAAGTACGTCGCGAACGACGTGTTCGTGACCTACTCGCAGTCCTCCGCCCCGGAGCAAGAGAACCAGCTCGGCGTCCAGTACCGCCTGTCCCGCCAGTGGACGCTCGAGACGGAGGTGGCACGGCGCCAGTTCGGGGCCGACCTGTTCTACGAGTTCCAGTATTGAGTCACGGCACGGCTCCCGGAGACACCGCGCCTCCGTCGGTCGCGCCGCCGACGCCGGCCGGTGGTGGCGAGGGGGCGGCAGGTCCCCGACGCCGCTCCGGCACGCGCCGAGCCGTGCGGGGTGTGGGGTGGATCCTGATCTGCCTCGTCGGCCTCGTGGCCCTGGCCGCTCTCGTGGCGGGATTGCTGCTGCGCACGGACTGGGTGCACGAGCGCGTCCGGCTGTTCGCGCTGGAGCGGCTCCGGGCGGCGGTGCAGGGGGAGGTCGACGTCGCCCGCATCGGCGGAGACCTCCTGCGGGGCATTCGCCTCGAGGGGGTCGCGATCCGCGGCAGGAACGGGGAGCCCTTCCTGAACGTGGAGCGGCTCGAGGTGGACTACACCGCCGGCGGCTTCCTGGGGCAGAGGATCCTGCTGGGCGACGTCGTCCTGGTGCGGCCGCGCATCACGCTCGTGCAGGACTCTCTCGGCCAGTGGAACTACCTGCGCATCCTGCCCTTCCTGCGGGGCAGCGAGAAGCCGCGCGACCCCGGCGGCTGGGGCTCCGTGGTGCGGGTCGAGCGGCTGCGCATCGTGGACGGCGCGCTCGCGGTCACGACCGAGCGCGAGGCGCGCACGTTCGGCCCGCTCGGCGCGGGCCCGGAGCTCACCGGACTCAACGGCAGCATCCATCTCGACATCTCGCCGGCCAGCGACGGGGACCGGAAGCGCTTCGCGGCCGAGGACCTCGCGTTCGAGCTCCGTGAGCCGTCGCTCTCGGTGCGCGAGCTGGACGCCCGTGCCGCCTTCACCCCCCGCGGCCTCGCCGTGGACCGGTTTCTCCTGCGCACGGGCGCCAGCGAGGTGGCGGGACGGGGAAGCGTCCGCAACCTGGCTCGGCCGGTCTTCGACCTGGGGCTGGACGTGACCCCGCTCTCGCTGGCGGAACTGCGGCGCTTCGTCCCTGGGGTTCCCTTCGAAGGCACGGTTCGAGGTTCGCTCGGCCTGGTCGGCCCCCTGGCGGATCCCGAGCTGTCGCTGGAGAACGTGGTCCTGCGCACGCCCGGGTCCGTCATCACGGTGCGCGGGCGCGTGACCACCGAGAAGGGCCCCGTCATCGACGCCAGGATCGCCCTCGAGCCACTCGCTCCGGCCGACGTGCGCGTGCTCTGGGGAGGGTGGCCGCTGAACGAGCCGGTGCGGGGGAATCTCCAGGTGCGCGGCTCGCTCGACCGAATGGTGGTCGACGGTCCCCTGACATTCGGAGAGACGGTGAGCCAGGTCTCCGGGAGCCTGGGCCTGGCCGGGCCCGAGCCGAGCTACGACATGCGAATCGCCGCCCGGGGCCTGGACCTCCAGGACATCCTGCACGAGGAGGCCTGGAGCAGCGTGGTGAACGGTGAGTTCCGCATCTCCGGCCGCGGCCTGGGGACTTCGGCGCGCGCCGCCTTTGGAGGGACGCTGCGCGACACGCGGGTGCTCTTCTACGACTTCAGGTCCGGGGCCTTCTCCGGCCGCTTCCGGCCCGGCGCATTCGAGGTGGACAGCTTCACGGTTGCGCTGCCGCAGAGCCGCATCTGGGGCTCCGGGATCCTGCCCTACGACTACTCGCTGGCCCTCGATCTGCGGGCCGTGAGCCGCAACCTGCAGGACTTCTACCCCGGCGTGGGGCCGATGCCCGCGGCGCGCTTCGAGGGCCGCGGCAAGCTCGCCGGGCCGTTCTCCGGCATCGACCTCGAGATGACCGCGAGCGCCGAGTCGCTGGCCTGGAACGGCCTCGTCGCGAGCCGCTTCGAGGGCACGGGCGCCTTTCTCCATCTCGGGCGGCCGGAGTTCCGGATGGCGATCGACGGAACCGGCTCGGACGTGGATTACCTCGGTCCGATCCGCTTCGGCACCGCCGAGTTCCACGCCGGCTTCGAAGGCGACACGATGGGCGTGACGGTCGCGGTGCAGATGGACTCGCTGCGCAGCGGAGATGGGCACCTGGACATCGACTTCGCGGGCGAGGCTCCCCGCGTCGTGCTCGACCGCGGCACGCTCCAGGTCGACGGCCGCCCCTTCGCGGTCCAGGAGCCCTCGGGATTCGCGTACCAGGCTGGCGAGTTCCGCTTCGACGACTTCGCTCTGGCGAACGACCGGCAGCGGATCGCACTCGACGGCACGCTTCGCGTGGACGGCGTCCAGGACTTCGGCTTCACGCTGCAGAACGTCGCGCTCGAGACGCTCCAGGCCTTCGGCGGGGCGCGGCCGGTGGCGGAGGGGATCTTCAACGGGTCCGGCAGGGTGACGGGCACCGACCTGGAGCCCGTGATCCAGGGCGCGTTCGACCTCTCCGAGGGCCGGCTGGCGGGTCTGGAGGTCCACCGCCTCGAGGGACGGGTGGACTACGCCGGGCGCTCGCTGGGCCTCGACGTGCGCCTGCAGCCGGAGACCCTCGGCGCGGACAGCCTCGGAGACCACGGCTCCATCGCCCTGCGCGGCCGCCTTCCGGTGGACCTGGCCTTCGGGAGCGTCCCCCCGCGTTTCCCCGACGCCCCGATGGACCTACGGATGGAGAGCGAAGGGTTGAGCCTGGCACTCGTGCAGGCCTTCAATCCACGGCTGCGCACGGCGTCGGGCCCCCTGCGCTTCGACCTGCGGCTCGCGGGGCGGCCGTCCGCCCCCACCCTGGAAGGCCGCTTCGAGCTGCAGGAGGGACGCATCGGCAGCCTCGCCATCCACGAGGCGCAGGGGACGATCGGGTACGAGGACCGCGAGATCGAGCTCGACCTGACGCTCGCGCCCGAGACCGAGTCCGCGGACCGGGAGGAGGACCCCGGGTCGCTTGCCGTGCGCGGGACCTTCCCCGTGGATCTCGCGCTCACGGGCGTCGAGCGGCGCATCCCGGACCGTCCCATGGACCTCCGCCTGGAGAGCCGGGATCTGAGCCTGGAGCTGCTCGAGTCCTTCTTCCCGCGGATCACGGCCGCCGCCGGGCCGGTGGCGATCGACGTGCACCTCGCCGGAAGCCCATCCAGGCCCGAGTACGGAGGCGCGATCACCTTGACCAACGGCCGCCTGCGGGTCGGGGATGGGGCCCTCTACTCGCGGATCGGCGGAGCCGTCCGCTTCGACAACGACCAGGTGACCTTCGAGGACGTCCGCGTCTCCTCGGCCACGGGCGATGTCCGGCTCGAGGGTCGTATCGCGCTCCGTGAGCTCGCGCTGGGGGACATCCAGGCCTCGCTGCGGGCGCGCCGCTTCACCCTTATCGACGATGGCGGCAAGGAGCTGATCGTGGACGCCGACGTGACCCTCGCTGGCACGACCTCGCAACCCTCGGTGACGGGCACGGTCAACGTGGAGCAGCTGGAGTGGCCGCTGCCCGAGCGCACCGACCGTGACGTGATCGACCTCGACGAGGCCATTCTCTACGTGCGCGCCGAAGGGGACACGGCGGCACCGACGCCCACGCCGGGCGTCTGGAGCCAGGCGCTGATCGACCTCGACGTGAGCGTGGAAGACGACGCGATCCTGCGCAGCGACCAGGCGCTCATCGTGCTGGAGGGGGACCTCTCCATCGACAAGTCGCGGGGGCGCGACCTCCCCTCGATCGCCGGCGGGCTCGACGTGGTGCGCGGCTTCTACTCGGAGTTCGGGGCGCAGTTCGAGATCGAGGAAGGGGAGGTGTTCTTCTACGGCACGCCCGAGCTGAACCCGGGCCTGCACATCATCGCCGTCACGGAGGTCCGCAACAGCGCCGACGACCAGGACGTAGAGGTAACGCTCACGGTCGGCGGCACGGTCGAGCGGCCGACGCTCGAGGTGAACTCGAACCCCGCCTACGAGAAGTCCGAGATCTTCTCGCTGCTGCTGTTCGGCACGCCCAGCCCGGGGCAGGGGCAGCAGGGCCGCTTCGAGAGCACCGTGGCGCGCGTCGCCAGCACCCAGGCCTCGCTGCCGCTCCAGCGAGCGCTGGCGTCGGAGCTGGGGCTGGACCTGCTCGAGGTGCAGCCCGGCCTCGGCTCGGATGCGGGCCGCTTCCGTGCCGGCAAGTACGTGGCCAACGACGTGTTCGTCTCGGTGACGCAGGCGACGGGTCCGCGCGACCGCGACACCTACAGCCAGTTCGGCATCCAGTACCGGCTCTCGCGCAAGTGGACGATCGAGACGCAGGCGGGCACGAGACAGGTCGGCGCGGACATCTTCTACGAGTTCCAGTACTGAGCGCCGGCTCCGAACCCGGTCGCGTCCCGCCGAAGGAAGCCGCAGCCGAATCCGTGCTCTCCGGATGAGCTTGCCCGAGGCCCGACCCACGCCCCGCACTGCCGCCGTCGCCCTGGTCACCCTCGCCACCTTCACGGATCTCCTCGCCTACACGGTGGCGGTGCCGGTGCTGCCCGACCTCGCCACGCGGCTCGGCGCCAGCGCCACGACGATCGGCCTCCTCTTCGGGTCGTTCGGGGTGACCCTGCTGGCCGTGTCGGTGCCCATGGGAGCGGTGTCTGACCGGATCGGCCGCAAGGGCCCCATGGTGGCTGGAATGGCGGCGCTGGCGGCGGCGACGGTGGCGTTCGCCTTCTCGCGCAGCCTTCCCGTGCTGTTCGCGGCGCGGCTCGTCCAGGGAGCCGCGGACGCGGTGACCTGGGTAGTGGGCTTCGCGCTGATCGCCGACCTCTATGGCGTCGCGGAGCGCGGTCGCATCCTGGGAATCGTGATGGCGGGCACGGGCCTGGGCGTGATGCTGGGGCCCCCGCTGGGCGGCTGGCTCTACGAGATCGGCGGCATGCGCCTCCCGTTCCTGTCGGTGGCCGGACTGGCCGCGGCGGTGGGTGTGGCGTTCACCGCCCTTCCCACGCCGCCCCGCGCTCCGCAGGAGGCGCGCGTGCCGCTAGCGCGCGTCCTGGGGTGCCCGCGGTCGCTGCCTGCGTGGGCGCGGCGGCGGTCGGCTCAGCGACGTTCGGGATGCTCGAGCCGGTGCTGCCGCTCACCTGGGAGGCGCGGTTCGGAGCCAGCCCTCGCGAGGTGGGCATCCTGTTCGGCCTGGGCGCGCTCTGCTCGACGGCCCTGCATCCGGTCTACGGCAGGCTGAGCGATCGCTCGGGCGGCCGGAGATGGATGCTGCTGGGGCTCATTCTCTCCGGCTGCATCCTGCCGCTGGCGAGCCTCCCCGCTTCCGTGCCGGGGGCGGGCGCCCTCATGCTCTTCCTGTGGCCGGCGCTCGGGATGACGATCACTCCGTCGCTGGCCTTCATGGCGCAAGCCGCGGCGGCGGCCCGCCTGCAGTCCTACGGTCTCGTCTACGGGCTCTACAACCTCGCCTGGGGCGTCGGCCTGCTCTCCGGGCCCGCCGCCGGCGGGTTCCTGCTGGATCGGATCGGCTTCGGGCGCCTGGCCCTGCTCTGGGGGGTGGGGGTTCTCGTCTCGACGCTGCTGATCGCGCGCGCCTCGCGGACGGCGCCTCCGGGCACCGCTCCTGCCGAGGCGAGGAAGGACCTGCGTCCCGCGGTCCCGGGAGGCGCGGAGCCGTGAAGGCAGGCGAGACGCGAGATAGAAACAAAAGGGCGCGTTCCGCGTATATTTCCCAAGCCCGGTCGTGGGTCTCCGCCGCGTGCGGAGGCATCGCGCCGGAAGAAGTCTGTCAAGCGCCGTCCGTCAACCCGATGATCGGCGGCTCCATCCTCAGAAAGTGACGGAACGCAACGATGTGGAACAACACCAAGACGCTGCTCCTGATGGCGGTGCTCACCGGATTGTTCGTGGCCGCGGGCTGGGCGCTCGGTGGGGAGCAGATGGCGGTCTTCGGCCTGTTCATGGCCGGCATCATGAACGTCGGATCCTATTTCTTCTCGGACAAGATCGTCCTGCGCATGTACCGGGCGCGGCTGGTCTCGAGGCAGGAGGCGCCCGAGTTCCACGAGATCGTGGAGCGGCTCGCCCGCAAGGCCGGGCTGCCGATGCCGAAGGTCGCGATCCTCCCCCAGGCCCAGCCCAATGCCTTCGCGACCGGGCGCAACCCCGAGCATGCCGTCGTGGCCGCGACGGAGGGCATCCTGAAGATGCTCACGCGGGAGGAGCTGGAGGGCGTCATGGCCCACGAGCTGGCTCACGTGAAGAACCGCGACATGCTGATCGGCACGATCGCCGCCACGCTGGCCGGGGCGCTGTCGCACCTCGCCTACATGAGCATGTGGGGCGGCCGTGATCGCGAGGGCGGGTCGAACGCCCTCGGGCTGGTCATGATGCTGCTCGCACCCCTGGGCGCGATGCTGATCCAGATGGCCATCTCGCGCTCGCGCGAGTTCGGCGCGGACGCCGGTGGGGCCGAGATCAGCGGACGACCCAGGGCGCTGGCCTCGGCGCTGCAGAAGCTGGAGGCGTACGCGAAGCGGGTCCCCATGGACGCGAACCCCGCGACCACGCACCTCTTCATCGTGAATCCCCTGCGCGGCGGCGGGATGGCGAGCCTGTTCAGCACGCATCCCTCGACGGCCAAGCGCGTGGAGCGCCTGATGCAGATGCAGGGCGTGGGCTGAGCAGGGCAGCGACTCGAGCAAGGGATGGGCTGAGTTTTCCAGGCCCACACCCGGAGGCCGAAGAAAGGGCGGCGACGAGCCGCCCTTTCTCTTGACGACACGGATTCTTGGCCGCCCCGCCACACCTTCCTCACCCCTCTCAGCTAGCCTCCCGCTCCTGCATGCCGGAGCGTCGTGCCGAGCCGCCGCGCAGGGTCGCGTCCGGTCCGCTGCGCCCGAGCCGCAGGCACGACCCACCGCTCCCTCCGCTCGCGTTCCTCTCCCTGCACCGAAAGGCGGATTGCCGGCATGACATTCGTTCGAGCCATCGCTTCTGCGGGCGTCGGAGCCATGCTCGTGGCCGCCCCCCTGACGGCCCAGATCAGCCTGGAGCCGATCGGCACCTACGCGACGGGAATCTTCGACGAGGGCGCCGCCGAGATCGCGGCCTACGACCCCGAAACGCAGCGCCTGTTCGTGATCAATGGCGGGACGGCCTCGCTGGACGTGATCGACATCCGCCTTCCCAGCCTGCCGCGACTGGCGTTCTCGATCGATCTCACGCCCTACGGCGGCGGCGGCACCAGCGTCGACGTGTACAAGGGCCTGGTGGCGGTCGCCGTCCCGGCCGCGGACGAGACGCGGCCTGGATCCGTCGTGTTCTTCGGTCCCTACGGGCGCTTCCGGGGCTCCGTGCAGGTGGGGGCGCTGCCCGACATGCTGACCTTCACGCCCGACGGGTCGCGCGTGCTCGTGGCCAACGAGGGCCAGCCGAACGACGACTACACGGTCGATCCGGAAGGGTCCGTGAGCATCATCGACCTGACGAAGGGCCGCGGAAAGGGAATCATCACGCAGGCGATGGTGACCCACGCGACGTTCACGCACTTCAATGACGACGAGCTCGATCCGCGGATCCGGATCTTCGGCCCAGGCGCAACGGTTGCCCAGGACCTGGAGCCCGAGTACATCGCCGTTTCGCAGGACGGCAGGCTGGCGTGGGTGACGCTCCAGCAGAACAACGCTCTCGGGATCCTCGACGTGAACGATGCCTCATTCCGCGAGCTCATCCCGCTGGGAGTCAAGGATCACGACCTTCCCGAGAACGCGCTGGACGCCAGCGACGAGGACGGCCGCATCCAGATCCTGAACCGCCCCGTGCGGGGGCTGTACCAGCCCGACGCCATCGCGGCGTATCGCTCCGCTGGGGCGATCTACCTGGTGACCGCGAACGAGGGGGACAGCCGTGACTACGAGGGGTTCTCGGAGGAGGAGCGCGTGGCGGACCTGACGCTCGACCCGACGGCCTTTCCCGACGCGGAGGCGCTCCAGCAGGAGGCGGCGCTCGGCCGGCTACGGGTGACCAGCGCCGACGGCGACACCGACGGCGACGGCGACTTCGACGAGCTGTTCGCCTTCGGTGGCCGCTCGTTCTCGATTAGGGACGCCGCGGGACGGCTCGTGTTCGACAGCGGGGACGACCTCGAGCGGATCACGGCGGAAGAGCTGCCGGCGGAGTTCAACTCCAGCAACGACGAGAACGGCAGCTTCGACAGCCGCAGCGACGACAAGGGGCCGGAGCCCGAGGGAGTCGTCCTGGGCAGGCTGTCGGACCGGACCGCGACTTCGCGGGGGACGCCGAGGCTGGCACGGCCGGGGACCTGGGACCTGAGGGGCTGCTCTTCATCCCACGCGCGCAGAGCCCGACCGGCGAGCCGCTGCTCGTGGTGGCCAACGAGGTGAGCGGGACGACCACGATCTACCGCATCGTGGAGGGCGCGCCCGCGCTCTGACGAACGCCCGCCACCAGCGCGCCGAGAGGGGCGGTTCCGCGAGGGGCCGCCCCTCGTGCGCATGCCGCCTTCTCTGGGGTCGCAACGCGTCCCGCTGCTACTTTCCAGGGCTCACCGGCGGTAGATTGCAAGGTTCCTCTCCGGCCGTGACCCTCGTGGGTGTCTCACGGGCCAGGGGGCCCACCACCTCCGTACGAGAGATCTCCTCCATGGCTCAAGGTCACGGATCGATGACCGACAAGCTCATCGTGCGCGGCGCGCGCGAGCACAACCTCAAGGACATCGACGTCGAGATCCCCCGTCACCGGCTGGTGGTGATCACCGGGCTGTCGGGGTCGGGGAAGTCGTCGCTCGCCTTCGACACGATCTACGCCGAGGGGCAGCGGCGGTACGTGGAGTCGCTTTCCGCGTACGCACGGCAGTTCCTGGGGCTGATGGAGAAGCCCGACATGGATTCGATCGAGGGCCTTTCGCCCGCGATCGCGATCGAGCAGAAGGCGGGCGCCCGGAACCCCCGTTCGACCGTCGGGACGGTTACCGAGATCTACGACTACCTGCGCCTCCTGTACGCCCGCGTGGGGGTCCAGCACTGCTGGAACTGCGGCCGCACCATCACGCGCCAGTCCGTCTCGCAGATGGTGGACATGCTGCTGGCCTGGCCTGCCGGCACGCGGCTCCAGGTCCTGGCACCGCTGGTCCGCGGCCGAAAGGGAGAGTACCGCGAGGTCTTCGACGAGGCGCGCCGGGAGGGCTTCGTGCGCGTGCGGGTGGACGGCGAGGTGCATCTCCTCGAGGAGGTGCCGAAGCTCGCCCGCAACCGCAAGCACTCGATCGAGGTCGTGGTGGACCGTCTCACGATCGACGCCGAGGCGGGGCGCAGGCTGGCGGACTCGCTCGAGACGGCCCTCAAGCTGGCGGGGGGGATGGTGATCGTGAACCGCGTCCTTCCGGGTGGCGGCGGCGAGGACGTGCCGCTGTCGCGCGAGATGGCGTGCGTGGCGTGCGGCATCAGCTACACGGAGCTCGAGCCGCGCATGTTCTCGTTCAACAGCCCGTACGGCGCCTGCCCGGACTGTGGCGGCCTGGGGACGCGGCTGGAGATGGATCCCGACCGCATCGTCGCCGACGACCGCATCTCGCTCCTGGAGGGGGTGATCATCCCCTGGGGCGAGCCCAGGGGCCACCTCGGCAAGACGGTGCTGCCCAGCCTCTCCGAGCACTACGGCTTCGGTCTGAACACGCCCTGGGGGGAGCTCCCCGAGCGCATCCGGGGCGTGCTCCTGTTCGGCTCCGGCACGGAGGAGATCGCGTTCCGCTACCGCGGGCAGAAATACGCCGGGAGCTACTCGGCGCCGTGGGAGGGGATCGTCGCCAACCTGCAGAAGCGCCACGAGGAGACCGCCTCCACGCACGTCCGGCAGGGAATCGAGGCCTACATGGCCGAGTTGCCGTGCACCGCCTGCGGCGGGACGCGCCTGAAGAAGGAGAGCCTCGCCGTGCGGGTCGACGCGCGCAGCATCGGGGACCTCACCGCGCTCTCCATCCGGGAGGCGCTGGCGTTCTTCGCCGGGCTCGACTTCGGCCAGCGCGACCGCGAGGTCTCGCGACAGATCCTGAAGGAGATCCGCGAGCGCCTGGGCTTCCTGGTGGACGTCGGACTGGAGTACCTCACGCTCGATCGCTCCGCCGGCTCGCTCTCGGGGGGGGAGGCGCAGCGCATCCGGCTCGCAACCCAGATCGGCTCCCACCTCGTGGGCGTGCTCTACATCCTGGACGAGCCGTCGATCGGGCTGCACCAGCGCGACAACCGGCGGCTCCTGGCGACGCTCCGGCGGCTGCGCGACATGGGGAACACGGTGCTGGTGGTCGAGCATGACGAGGAGACGATCCGCGCGGCCGACCACGTGCTGGACCTGGGCCCTCGGGCCGGCGCGCACGGCGGGGAGATCGTGGCGCAGGGGACGCCGGAGGAGATCGAAGCCGCGCCAGCGTCGATCACGGGCGCCTACATGCGCGGGGAGAAGCGCATCCCGCTGCCGCGCGAGCGACGGTCGGGGACGGGTCACGAGCTCGTGGTGCGAGGAGCGTCGGCGAACAACCTGAAGGGCTTCGACGCGGCGTTCCCGCTGGGCTGCTTCATTTGCCTGACAGGGGTCTCGGGCTCGGGCAAGTCGAGCCTGATGGAGGACATCCTCTATCGCGCGCTCGCCAACCACTTGGGCCGCGCGCGGCTCAAGGCCGGCGGCCACGCGCGGCTGGAGGGCGTGGAGCACGTGGACAAGGTGATCGAGATCGACCAGTCGCCGATCGGCCGCACGCCGCGCTCGAATCCCGCCACCTACACGGGGCTCTTCCAGCCCATCCGCGACCTCTTCGCGCAGCTCCCCGAGTCGCGCATGCGCGGCTACGACCAGGGCCGCTTCTCGTTCAACGTGAAGGGCGGCCGCTGTGAGGCCTGCGCCGGCGACGGCCTGATCAAGATCGAGATGCACTTCCTGCCCGACGTGTACGTGCCCTGCGAGGTTTGCAAGGGGAAGCGCTACAACCGCGAGACGCTCGAGGTGCAGTACAAGGGAAAGAGCATCGCCGACGTGCTCCAGATGACGGTGGACGAGGCGGTGGATTTCTTCCGCAAGATCCCCACCGCGCGGCGCAAGCTGAAGACGATCGCGGACGTGGGGCTCGGCTACATCGCCCTCGGCCAGTCGGCCACCACGCTTTCCGGCGGCGAGGCACAGCGGGTGAAGCTCGCCGCGGAGCTCGCGCGCGTGTCCACCGGCCGCACCGTCTACCTGCTGGACGAGCCGACGACGGGTCTGCACTTCGAGGACACGCGCGTCCTGCTGCAGGTCCTCCACCGGCTGGTGGACAAGGGCAACACGGTGATCGTGATCGAGCACAACCTGGACGTGATCAAGACCGCCGACCACGTCATCGACCTCGGGCCCGAGGGAGGAGAGGAGGGCGGCCGCGTCGTCGCCTCGGGAACCCCGGAAGAGGTGGCGGAGTCCGAGATCTCTCACACCGCACGCTACCTGCGTCCCCTGCTCGCGGCCGCGTCACCCGTCCAGCACGCGCTGCTCCCAGCCTGAGGAGGCACCCATCCATGCGCGCACGCCTGATCCCGATCCTGATCCTGCTGCCCGCGGTCCTGATCTCGACAGCCTGCGGCGGAGACGACCCGGACTTCCTGGCGCCGGGCGCGGGCGACTTCGTGCAGCTCGTCCAGCCTGGCGACGGCGACACGATCACGTCCGACGAGTTCGCGCGCCGCTCCGTATCCATCGTCCTCAACTTCACCATCGCCGAAGGCTTCACCTTCGCGTCGCTGCAGAGCTTCCGCTACGATGGGGACGACGTCCGCGACCGGCTCGACCGGGTGAACGAGGGGGACCCGCTCCAGCGCGTGAGCTTCTCCTTCCAGCCCGACGAGGCGGAAGAGGGCTCTCACGAGGTGCAGGTCGTGTACGCCGACACGCGCGGCACGATCCATCGCATCCGCTGGGACTTCGAGGTCGAGGGCTGAGCCCGACCACCGGACCACGCTAGGCCGCGCCTTTGTCCATCCTGGACATCATCGGCCCGGAGATGGTCGGGCCTTCCAGCTCCCATACCGCCGGCGCGCTGCGTCTGGCGCGCGTGGCGCGCAGCCTCGTCGGTGGCACGCCTGAGCGCGCCCGCGTCGGCCTGCACGGCTCCTTCGGGAAGACCTACAAGGGGCACGGCACCGACCGCGCCGTTGCGGCGGGCCTGCTGGGCTTCGAGCCCGACGACCCGCGCATCGTCGCCGCGCTGCACCTCGCCGGCAAGGAAGGGCTCGAGCTCCACTTCGAGGAAGCGAACCTCGGGGAGAAGATGCACCCGAACACCCTGCGGATCGTCGCCGAGCGGAGCGGCGAAGAGGCCGAGCTACTGGGGTCCTCCGTCGGCGGCGGCTTCATCGAGGTGTCCCGGATCGACGGCTACCCGGTGCTGCTGCACGGCGAATACCACACGCTGATGGTCGTCGCAGACGACATCCCCGGGACCGTGGCGGCCGTGACGCAGCTCTTCGCCGAACGGTCGGTGAACCTGGCCTACATGGAGGTGCGGCGAAAGCGGAAGGGAGAGCGGGCACTGATGATTCTGCAGTTCGATCAGCCGCTCGATGCGACGGCCCTGGCCGAGATCCGCGCCTTCCCCTGGCTGCACAGCGCGAGACCGATCCCCAAGCTGGTCCAGTAGGGGTCGCCGGGCGGGCGGCCGAGCGCAGGCCGACGGCTTCCCGCGGGATGGGATTACCTTCCATTCCCCCTGGAACGACATTCCCGCTGAACCAACCCGAAGCGCCACCACCGGAGCACGCCCCATGTTCGGATCGATGGCTGAAATGGTCCAGCGCGCACGGGACGCGGGAACGAGCTGCTGGCGCGTGGTCCTCGACGAGGACCTTTCCCAGATCACCCTCGGCGAGGACGAGGTCCTCGGCACCCTCCGCTCGCGGCTTGCCACGATGCGCGAGGCGGTGGCCCTTGGCCTGGAGGGGAAGACGACCTCGCTCTCGGGGCTCTCGGGAGGGGGAGCGCACCGCTTCCGCGACTGGAGCCGCGGCGCAGGCGGCGGCGGGGAAGGCGGCGAACGTGGGCCGCTGTCCGGACCCTTCTGCGCGCCCATGATCGCACGCGCGCTCGCCACTATGGAGATCAACGCCGCGATGGGGCGCATCGTCGCGTCGCCGACCGCCGGGAGCGCGGGCATCCTGCCGGCCATCTTCCTCACGCTGGAGGAGGTGCGGGGCATCGACGAGGAGACCCTGCTGCGCGGTCTGATCACCGCCGGCGGCATCGGGGGCGTGTTCCGCGCGCGGGCGAGCCTCTCCGGTGCCGAAGGCGGGTGTCAGGCGGAGACCGGCTCCGCGGCCGCCATGGCAGCCGGGGCCGTCGTCGAGATGCTCGGCGGCGCGCCCGCGATGGTGTCCGAGGCCGTCTCGTTCACGATCCAGGGCATGCTGGGTCTGATCTGCGACCCGCTGGGAGGGCTCGTCGAGATCCCCTGCATCACGCGCAACGTGAGCGCGGCCATGCAGGCCGTCGCGGCTGCCGATATGGCGCTGGCCGGCCTCACCTTCCCCATCCCGGCCGACGAGGTGCTGGACGTGATGGGCGAGATCGGGCGCGAGCTGCCGGAGCGGTATCGGGAGACGGGGCTCGGGGGCCTGGCCGCGACTCCCACGGGGCAGCTCCTCAAGATCCAGGTCATGGGAGGGGAGCTCGCATGACCGGCGCTCCGGCCCCATGACCGGCGCTCCGGCCCCATGACCGGCGCCCCCGCTCCCTGCCCGGAGGCGAGGCCTGCCGTGGAGCCGCGCTCGGAAGCCCGCGAGCTGGTCCTCCGCAGCTGCGAAGAGCCGAGACGGCGGATGCTCATCCTCGCGGACGGCCGCTTCAGCGTCCTCGACGCCAAGACCGCCACCTGCGTGATCCGCTATCGCGGGGAGGAGGTGGTCGCCGTCCTCGACCGGCAGACGGCGGGCCGCACGGCCGGGGAGGTGGTCGGCGTGGGTGGCTCGATCCCGGTGGTCGGCACGCTCGACGAGGGACTCGCGCTAGCTCCCGACATGCTTCTCGTCGGCGTGGCACCGCGTGGCGGGCGGCTGCCGGAGGCGTGGCGGGAGATGATCCTGGGAGCGCTGGCGCGCGGGCTCGAGGTGGTGAGCGGCCTCCACACGTTCATCGGCGACGACGCGGAGCTGGCCCAGGCGGCCGCTGCGGGAGGCGGCACGATCCGCGATCTGCGGCGCGTTCCCGACGACCTGCCGGTTGCGTCGGGACTGGCCGCGGATGTGGGCGCGACGGTGGTGCTCACGGTTGGCAGCGACTGCAACGTGGGGAAGATGACCGCCGCGATGGAGGTCGTGCTGGCGGCGCGCAGACGGGGGCGCCGGGCGGCGTTCGCGCCCACCGGCCAGACGGGGCTGCTGCTCGGCGGCTGGGGCCTCGCCGTGGATCGCGTGATCGCCGACTTCGTCGCTGGCGCCGCCGAGCGCATCGTCCTGCGCAACGCGCCGGGGGCGGAGCTGGTGGTGGTCGAGGGCCAGGGCTCCATCTTCCATCCGGGCTATTCGGGCGTGACCCTGGGACTGCTGCACGGTTCGATGCCCGACGCGCTGATCCTCGTCCATCAGCCCACGCGCGAGCGCTCGCTGAACGACGGCGTGCCGATCCCCCGCCTGCCCGAGCTCGTGCGGGCGTACGAGGCGCTCGCCGCACCGCTCAAGCCCGCCCGCGTCGTCGCGATCGCGATCAACGGCTACGACCTGGCTGACGCCGCGGCCCGGGACTGGGCGCGGCGGGCCGAGGACGAGACCGGGCTACCCGCCGTCGATCCCGTGCGCTTCGGGGCAGAGGCCCTGCTCGAGCCCCTCGTGGCTCTGCGCAAGGGGACTCCCACGTGGACTCCTTTCGCTCCCGGCCACAACGGCGGGCAGCCGTGAGTCGGGGCGCACCCGCCGGGGCGCAGGCGGTGAAACCATGAAGCTGCGCGTGGTCCCCTTCCGGATCCATCCCCGCCATGCCTTCACGATCGCCCGTTCGAGCCACACGTGGTACGACAACGTGCGCGTCGAGGTGGAGGAGGAGGGGATCACCGGCTTCGGCGAGGCCGCGCCATCCGCCTTCTACGGTGAGACGCAGGGGACGGTGCTCGCGGCGCTGGAGGCCCTGCGCCCCGCCATCGAGGAGGGACACCCTGACGAGGTGCGCGCGCTGGAGGGGGCGCTCGAGCGGCGCCTCGGGGGCAACGGCGCCGCTCGCTCCGCGGTCTCCGCCGCCTGCCACGACTGGCGCGGGAAGCGCTACGGAGCCCCCCTCCACCGCCTGCTCGGGGCGGGGATCGCGACCATTCCTCCCACGTCGTTCACGATCGCCATCGCCGCCCCCGCCGAGATGGCGGCGCGCGTAGCGGAGGCCGGGGAGTTCCGCCGGCTCAAGGTGAAGATGGGCTTCGAGGGTGACGAGGAGGCGATCCGGCGCATCGCCCAGGTGTCGGACGTCCCGTTGCGCGTCGATGCGAACGCCGGCTGGACGCGAAGCTCCGCCCTGCGGAAGCTGGACCTGCTGGAGGAGCTCGGGGTCGAGCTCGTCGAGCAGCCTCTGCCCGCGGCTGACCTGGAGGGCCTCGCCGCGCTGCGCGACGCCTCGAGCATCCCCGTCATCGCCGACGAGTCCTGCGTCACCGCCCGTGACCTGGCCCGCCTCGCGGGCGTGGTGGACGGCGTCAACGTGAAGCTCGCCAAGGCCGGATCGATCGGGGAGGCGCTGCGGATCATCGAGGGAGCGCGCGCTCTCGGCATGCTCGTCATGCTGGGATGCATGATCGAGTCCACGCTGGGAATCTCCGCGGCGGCGCATCTCTCGCCGCTGGTGGATTACGTGGACCTGGACGGGCACCTGCTTATCGGCGACGATCCGTTCACTGGCTTGCGCCTGGTGGACGGCTGCGTGCTGCCGTCGGGGGAGCCGGGCCTCGGCGTTCGTCCCGCGGACAGCCGCGAAGACGGCGGCGGCGGCGAGGATATCCATGTCGAGGAAGCCGGAAAGGAGCGAGGCAGACCATGAAGCTCGACGTCGGGGCGCGGAGGATGTCTTCCCGCGTGACGGGGATGCTGCTGGCGGCGGCGCTCGCGTGCGCCGGGGATCCGCCCGTGGGACCGGGGAATTCCGCGGGCCCGCTGGCACCAGGGTCAATCGCCGGCCGAGTGCGTGACGCCGGGGGAGCTGCGCTCGCGGGGGTTCGCGTGACGGCCGGCACGCCATCCCCAGTGGCATCCGCCGTGACCGACCGCGAGGGCCGCTTCACGCTCGGCGACCTGCAGCCCGGCGCGTACGTGGTGGCCGCCGTGGCCGACGGCTACGGCCCGGTCTCCTCGTCGGTGGTCGTGACGGCGGGCTCCGCCTCGGCGGTGGACCTCGCCCTCGCGTCCCTGACGGACGAGCCTGGTCCGCAGGCCGGCTCCGTGGCGGGCCGGGTACTCCGCGCCGACGGTGCACTCGTGGGTGGAGGCATCGAGGTGCGGGTTCGCGCGGCTGCGGAGGGGTGCGACGCCGAAGCTGGTATCGCGACAGGCGCGACGGATGCGCTCGGACGCTGGGGGGCGCGAGGGCTTCCGCCCGGTGATTACGTGGCCTGCGCCCGGGCGTCGGTGGGCGGGAGGTCCTTCTCCGGCAGCTCGGCGTTCACCCTCGGGGCAGGCTCCTCGGTGGAGGCGGACGTCCTGTTGCGGCAGCAGGTCTCTGCGCCGTCCGCGCTCGAAGGAGGCGGGGCCGGTGTGGTCGCGCTGGGCGACGTCTTCCCCTACACGTTCACGATCGTGAGCGACGGCGAGGGCGGTTCGCACGAGGTCATCGTGACCGACACCCTGCCGCTCCTAGACGACCCGGCGGGACCGCCGGGTCCGCGGGACCGCGACGGCAACCAGGCGTTCCGCTACGTCACCGACAAGCCGACCTTCGATCCCGTCGCGATCCGCTACTACGTGGACGAGCGGGACGACGAGGGCGGGACGGCCACCGATCTCTGCTTTCAGGGCCCAGGGCCCTCTCTCCCCGCGCCGTTCGTGCGGCCCGCCTCCACGGCGCTGTGCGGCGCATTCCGGGAGTTCGCCACGATCGCCGAGGCTCGGACCGCCGCGGAGACGGCTTCCAGAGACGGCGATCAGATCGTGGCCGTCGAGTACTACATCGAGGAGATCCTGGCCCGGACGCCCACGGGCGGAGACGTGGAGGCTGAGGATTCCTTCGAGGTGATCGTCGAGGCCATTCACTCCGTCAACGAGTTCCGGCTGGATAACGGCGCGGTCCCCGCGATTGCGGACGAGAACGGCTGCTGGTGCAACCTCGTCACGGCGATCTCGGCGGAGAACGACTTTGTGGCGAAGGGTGACTGCACGCGTGTCGTCGAGGCCGTGCTGGAAGTGCGGAAGACGCTGGCCGACGCCGTCGTTCCGGCCGGCAGCCAGGCGGAGTTCCTGGTGGAGCTCGGCAACGTGGGCTCCGCGCCGCTCGGCGAGGTGACGGTGAACGACACGCTCGACCCCTCCTTCTCGAGTCCGCTCACGGGCGATCCCGGACTCGTCATGGAGGAAGGGCTCTGCGCCGGTTGCACGATCGGCTTCAGCACCGACTCGAGCGTGGTCACGATCACGATCCCCTCGGTTCCCTCAACCGATGCGGATGGCGACGGCATCCTGGATGACGACGAGGGCTTCCGGGTGGCGAACCTGGTTACCCGCACGCCCCTGCGGGCGGGGACGTTCTGCAACCGGGTTACGGCGCGGGATGAGGCGGGCCGCACGGACTCGGACCTGGCATGCGCCGTGACACGCTCCGAGGTCGAGCTCGACGTGGTCAACGAGGACGGCCTGCTCGGCGCCGGAGGGTTCGAGGACATGGAGACGTTTCGCGTGGGGGACTCGGTGGCCTATCGGACGCTGATCACCAACCGTTCGAGCGTCGCGGCGACCGGCCTGACCGTCCTCTGGGAGATCGCCCCCGGATCGCGGATCCTGGGCTTCGCGACGAAGTTGCTTGCCGATCCGGCGGGGATCGCGTGCTCGACCGCCAGCGACACGTGCTCGCTTGAGCTTCCGGAGCTGGGCCCGGGAGCCTCTGTCGCGCTGGACTACCTGACGGTGGCGAATGGCGTCGGATCCGACGTCAATCGCATACGGCTCTTGGCGGCCGAACTCGGCCTTCCGCTGGTGAACGAGGAGCCGACCACGGTTACGCCCTAGCCGGGGATGCCCCGGCGTGGCCCCCTGCTTGCCAGTAGTATGACTACCTGGGCTTCGGGCATGCGTTGCCCGACCCCTCAACAATAATCGCTGATTGGAGTTGCCCCCCACCCTCAACACGAGGGAGGGGTCCGCTCACAGTCAGAATTCTGAAGTTTCCCTCAGTTTTCTGAGGGGTCGTCGTTCTTTGACAAGGAAACGTGTCCAGCAAGGCCCTTCGAATTCCGAAGTATCGACCTGTAACCCTCAACATGACTTCCGATTGGCTGGAAACCTCAAACAGGAGTTCCACCAGATGGCAGTAACACACAAGGTATGGCGGTTGCTGGCGATCAGCTTCCTGACCGTCATCCTGGGTTTCGTGGCCGCCTGCGGTGACGACGACGGAGCGATCCCGACGCCCGGTGGGGGCGACGAAACGGGCTCGATCTCCGGAACCGTCAGCGACGCAACCGGCGCCGCGGTGGCCGGGGCACAGGTCGGAACCACGCCGGCGACGAACGTCGCCTTCACGGATGCCCAGGGCCGATTCCAGATCCAGAACGTGCCCGAAGGGTCCTTCGCCGTCACGGCTACGCGGGAGGGCTTCAACTCCAGCTCCGTCACGGTTGACCTGGACGAGGGCGAGGACGCCACCGGCGTCAACATCACCCTGACGCAGCAGACTGGCGGCGGCCCGGATTCGACGGGCACGGTCACCGGTCTCGTGTCGCGCAGCAGCGGTCAGGCCGTGGCAGAGGGCACCGAGGTGCTCATCTTCCGTGACGCCTCGGCCTGCGGCGACACCACGCTCACACCGAACTTCACGGCGACCACCGACGCGGGGGGCCGCTACCTCGTGAACGACATCCCGGCGGGCGCGTACGTCGCGTGCGTGACGGCGTCGATCGGTGGCCAGGAGTTCGTCGGTCGCGCGGGCTTCGTCGTCAACGGCGGCGAGATCACCGAGGCCAACATCACCGTCGGCCGCGACGCGGATCAGACGACCGAGCCGAACATCGGCGGCACGCCGGTCGATCTGGACGATCAGGGCAACTTCGAGGGCGCGATCACGTTCATCGACGTGGACGGCGACGGCGACTCGGACGAGGACTGCAACGTCATCCGCACCCAGCACCTGTGGGTCGTCGAGGTGACGGACGGCGCCGGTACTCCCGTCTCGGGCGTGCGGGTCGAGTGGTCACTCAACCAGGCCGGCGGCGGCGTGCAGGTCACCGGTCCGGACGGCGAGATCTTCGTGCGCGGCACGACCGGCGTGATCGTCGACACCGACGATCCGTTCCTGGATCCGGTCCAGGCCGAGAGCGCCAAGCGCGCCTCGAGCAACGTGACCCCGCAGTTCAAGGTGGACGACACCCACGCGGTGACGTACACGAACGACAGCGACCAGACGGTCGACTTCAACGGCGAGACGGTGACGGTCGCCACCGGGCAGACCTGGATCATCGTCACCTCGCCGATCGAGGGCTTCACCGACGTGATCGCCTTCAGCCCGGATCTCGGGCGCGGCGTCACGGAGAACGGTGACAAGGCCTTCGCGGTCAAGCGCTGGGTGAACTGGCGGCTCGAGGTCGCCGAGCTCACGGGCAACCTGAGCGGCGGCGCGACGGCCGGCGGCGGAGCCATCACCGATACGCTGGGCATCATCGGTAGCGTGGTGGCCGACGGCGACACGATCACCAACCGTCTCGATCGCACCCCGGACTGCCCGGCGGGCGGGCTCGTGGGCGACGACTGCGACCTGAGCAACCGGGCCTTCCTGGGCCTGGTGATCAGCCGCCTCCGCACGGATTCGCCGTTCACGTTCATCTCGGGTGCCGTGAACTTCGCGGTGACGGACGACGTTCCGGATACCGACATCGACAACATCGACAGCTCCGAGGACGTCGGCGGCCCGCTCTTCACGGGCGGCGGCGTGATCTCGGCTGACGAGAACTCCGGCGACGTGGCCTTCGTGATGGATGGCCCGGTGTCCTTCGAGTGCGAGGCCGTGGACGTGGAAGGCGACTGCCTGGACATCGACGTCGTGAACGGCGCGACGAACGCGTTGGGCCAGGATCTGTCCGACTTCGGCTTCACGATCACGCCAGGCGCCGAGGGAACGGTCTCCGCGATCGCGGTGACGGTCTCGCTCGACAGCCTGGTCTTCTTCGCCGAGATCAGCGACACGACCGCCACGGGCTTCACCTTCAGTGACGACCTGCAGCGGCTGATCGAGGGCACGGCCGACCTCGAGTCCGGCTTCACCTTCACGGTCACGGACGAGTTCGGCGAGGTCTGCGCGGACATCGACATCACCAAGCGGTGGGTGTCGTCGGTCCTGCGGATCTTCAAGCAGGGCCCGTCCGTAGTGGCCCTCAACGATCAGTTCGAGTACACGGTCACCGTCGTGAACGACGGCGAGGACCAGTCGAACGACGTGGTCATCGCGGACACGCTGCCGCTCGAGGACGTGGCGGCGGTCGGCGACCGTCAGGGCGGGCAGGCGTTCCGCTACGTGACGGACGACCCGACGTTCGATCCCGACGGCATCCGCTACTACATCGACACGGCGGATGACGGCCCGGGCGTCACGACTGACGTCTGCTTCGAGGCCCCGGACCCGGTCCCGACTGCGTTCGTCACGCCGGCTCTCTGCCCGACCGTGACGGCGTTCGCGACGATCGATGAGGCTCGCACGGCGGCCGAGGAGGCTTCGGCTGGCGGCGATCAGGTGGTCATCGTGGAGTACTTCGACGAGAACGTGCTGGCCCGTACCCAGCCGGGTGGCGACGTCGAGGCGGAGGACTCCTTCGAGATCACGCTCGAGGCCTTCCAGTCGATCAATGCCTTCCGCATCGGAGGCGCGCTGCCGGTCGCGGGCGATCCGAACTTCGCGTTCTGCAACATCGCCACGGTCACGTCGGCCGAGAACGACTTCGCGGCTGACAGCGTCTGCACGACGCCCCTCGAGGCTCTGCTCGAGGTCCGCAAGACGGTGGACGACGCCATCGTTCCGGCGGGTGACCAGGTCGAGTTCCTGATCGAGATCGGCAACAACGGCTCGGACGACCTGACGAACGTCACGGTCTCCGACACCTTCGACGTGGGTCTCGAGTTCGTGATGATCGAGAGCCTGTGCGAAGGGTGCACGGCAGACTCGACGGCCGTCGATACGACGGGCGCCGCGCGGTCCATCATCACCTTCACGGTGCCGGTGGTCCCGCCCACGGATGACAACGCCAACGGCATCTTCGACGACGGCGAGGGCTTCGTAGTGGCGAACCTCGTGCTCCGTACGCCGCTGGCGCAGGGTCAGTTCTGCAACCGGGTCACGGTCTCCGCGGTGTTCGGTGACAACGACCTCACCGACACCGACCTCGCCTGCGTGCTCACGCAGGTGGAGATCGAGTTCGACATCGTCAACGACGACGGTCTGATCGTCGGCGGCGCGTTCACGGACGTCGAGACCTTCCAGGTCGGCGACACCGTGGCGTACCAGACGATCATCACCAACCGCTCGAACGTGGCGGCTTCGAACGTCTCGGTCCTGTGGGAGATCGCTCCGGAGTTCGGCATCCTCGACTTCCTGGCCACCAGTCTCGAGGATCCGACGGACATCAGCTGCAGCACGGCGAGCGACACCTGCTCGGTGACCGTCGCCACGCTGGCTCCGAGCGCGTCCATCTCGCTGAACTACACGACGCTGGCAGTGCTCCAGGGCAACGACGTGAACCGTATCACGCTCAATGCCAACGAGCTCAGCCTGCCGGTGGTGAACGAAGAGCCGACGACGGTCAACCCGTAACGGGCCGGCGTCTTCCGGGAACGCGGGGTCCCTCCGGGGGCCCCGCGGACACCGGGTCGAAATTCCGACTTTCGTTCCAACCCATCGGAGGTGCTCGCACATGAAAAGGATTGCAGTAGCACTGACCCTGGCGGGCATGCTCTTGGGCATCCCCGTCCTGGGTCATGGCCAGACGCGTGACCGCAGCTTCGAGATCACGCCGTTCGGCGGATACACGATCTGGGACGACGACGTCGTCTTCCTGGAGGCAGGGCCGAACTTCGGCGGCAACCTCGCCTGGTTCCCCACCCGGAACCTCGGGATCGAGGGCACCATCGGGTTCAGCCCCGGGAACAGCGTCGACGAGGAGCAGCTCGCGAATGCCGGCGTCGACGCGACCGATTTCGTCGACAACGAGGTGGACGTCTGGGACGTGCACGTGAACGGCGTCTACCAGCTCTCCTTCAACCCCGAGCAGAAGGTCGTGCCGTACGTCTCCGCGGGCGTGGGTCAGCTCGTGTTCGACCAGGACACGCAGGCAGACACCTCACCGTCCGACGACGATGACGACGAGCTCGAGGACCTGAACGAGCCGCAGTTCGCGATGAACGTGGGCGGCGGCCTCAAGATCTTCTTCGGGGAGTCGATCGCGCTTCGCCTCGACGCGCGCAACGTGATCGCGCAGGTCGAGCGCGGCTTCACGCGCAATGAGCTGCCCCCGGGAAACAACACGAAGACCTTCATGGCGGACAACGTCTATCTCACTGGCGGCCTGACCTTCACGCTGGGCGGCTCGGCCGAGGAGGAGACGCGGGACTCCGATCGTGACGGCGTGCTCGACAAGGACGACCTCTGTCCGAACACGCCGGCCGGCGTCATCGTGGACGAGACCGGCTGTCCGGTCGACTCCGACGGCGACGGCGTGCCCGACGGCATCGACGCCTGCCCGAACACCCCGAGCGGAGCCACCGTGGACGAGCGCGGCTGCCCGACGGACTCGGACAACGACGGCGTGCCCGACGGTCAGGACCAGTGCCCGAACACGCCCGCCGGAACGCAGGTGGACGAGAAGGGCTGCCCCATGGAGGAGCCGGAGCCGGAGCGCACCGACTGCCTGGGCAGCCAGTCCTTCTACACGAACAACGAGGCGATCAACGTCGAGGGCAAGAACTGGCTGCAGTTCGGCGACGTCCAGACCGCCAACACCGCCGATGTCGAGCAGATCGGCGACTACCAGGGCGTGGCGGTGTTCGCCAAGAAGGGCGCACGCCGGCCGCTCCGCGAGATCTGGCTGCCTCTCTGCGACGGCGAGGGCCGCTTCCAGCCCTTCCGCCTCGAGAGCGAGGTCCGCGGCACCCTGGGAACGCTGAAGGCTCGGTAGGGTCGGACGAACGTTGCGGCCGAGTTTTCCGGCCGCTGGCAAAGGCAAAGGGCCCCACGCAGGTGGGGCCCTTTCGCTTGTTCCTCCCATTTTCGCTACAGCACTCCCCCCGGTGTCCCTGATGGCTTCGGGCCGGCACACCTCTTTGCGTTCTCGGGCGTACATGGGCATTATGGCGCGGCCCCGCATCTGCCCCCACGCCCCCTGCGCCTTGTAAGTAGCTGCGATGATTGCAGTTGAGGCCGGACATGGGGTGGCTCGCGCTTTGCTACGGAGAGGCGCGCGGCCGAACACGCCATCAGCCACTCCCCTCCACTGCCTACCATGAGGTCGAGCGTGCCCCACGCCGTGGTCTACCGGCTCCTTCGAGCAGGGTGTTTCGGGCTCGTCGTGCTCGTGATGGCGACGATCCAGGCCTGCAGCTCCAGCTCCGGTGGGCCCTCCGCGCCCCTCACGGCGAATGCCGCTCCCACCCTCGTGCGCGTGAGCCCGTCCGAGACGTCGCTCCAGCGGGAAGTGGGGCAGGCGATCGCCTTCGAGATCGAGGGAACGGACCCCGACGGCAGTCCTCTCACATTCGAGTTCCTTCTCGACGGCGACCGGGCTTCGACCTCCAGCAGGTTTAGCTTCACGCCCGACTCGGCAGGCACGCACGAGGTGACGGTGCGCGTCTCGGACGGCGTCAACGTGGTGACTCGCCGCTGGACGATCACGGTCGCGCCCGACGTTCCCCGGCCGCCGGTGGCCACGGTAGTCGTGAGTCCCGACTCGGGCTCCGCGCCGCTGCAGGTCACGATCACGGTCACGGCCAGCGACGAGGACGGCGCCGTCGCGCGCTACCAGGTGGACTCGCAGGCGGACGGCACGTTCGAATACGATGGCGCCACGCCGCCTCCGGCGCCGGGACTCACCGCGACGTTTCCGGCCGCGGGCACGTACCGCGTGCGCGCGCGCGTGACCGACGACGAGGGTCTGACCGCGATCGTCGAACGCTCGGTGCGAGTCAGCGCCAACCGGCCGCCGCAAGCGAGCCTGACGGTGGCGCCCGCGGAGGGTCTCGCGCCACTGGCCGTGCGGGTGAATGGCGCGGGGACGGATGCCGAGGGCGGGATCGCGCTCTACGAGCTGGATCTGGACGGCGACGGAGGGTACGAGCTGGCGCAGGCAGCGCCCTTCGATACGACGATCGTCTTCGACGACTACACGCGCGCGGTGGATCTCGTCCTGCGGGTCACGGACGCCGCCGGCCAGACGGACGTGGACCGCGCGACTGTCCGCCCCCTCCCAGACGTCGACGAGTCGGCCTCGACGCTGCGGCAGTCGGGAACCGAGCGGCTGCCCTCGGACGGCCGTTCCGTGCGCAGGATCATCGTGCGCATCGTCGACCCCACGGGCCGGCCCCTTCGAGGCGTGACGGTGGAGCTCGCCTCCAGCCGCAACGGCGGACCGATGGGAACGGTCGACGTGATCTCCCCCGCGGCCGCGACGACCAACGCGGCGGGGGAGGTCGAGGCGAACTTCAGCACGAACTCGAGCTCGACGCTCCTGGGCGACGCCGTGGTCACCGCCCGCGCCGCCGGCGAGACGCTCGCCGCCTCGATCACGATCCAGTTCGTGACCCCCGTGAACACCGCCCGAAGCTCGATCCGCTGCCCCTTCACGGCCGTGCACGTCGTGGGCTCGCGATCCACGCCGCGGCAGGCTGACGTGCTGGCCACGATCCGCGACGCGACTGGCAATCCACTGCCCGGGATCTTCGTCGAGTTCAGGACGCGCGACCCCGCGATCTGGCCCGTCATGCCGGCGAGCGGTCGCACGAACGGAGCCGGCCAGTTCGGAGGGGTCGTCACCTCCGCGCGGCCGAACGACAGCACGTTCGTGGACGTGTACGCGGATGGCCACAAGACGGGGGCGATCTGCATCGTGAGCTTCCTGCCCTGAGCTAGAACGAGCGTTCCGGGCGCTGCAGCCGCTCGGGCTCCTCCCCGGAGGCCCCCGCCGGCCGTTCTCGATTGACCCTCCCCGCCGGGCGCCCTATCTTCGGCGCATTCCAGACACATTGGCGGTGTGACACGGGGCCCGCGACAAACGAGGGCCCCGCGGTCTTTTTCTCCGGGGTCGAACCCATGAAGCATTCGCTCGCGCTCCAGTCGCTGCTCCACTCGCTGGCAGGGCTTCTGCTCCCGCTGTCGCTGGCGGCCTTGCCGGGCTGCAGCGGGGGGGGGAGCGGGCCCGATGAGGCTGGCGGCACGCTGCGGATCACGGCCGACGATCTCGATGGACCCGTGGCGGCCATCGCGCCGGCTGGTTTCGAGGTGGGCGAGGTCACGACCTGGAAGGTGCGGGTGAACGCCGGGCCGCGAACGGTAGTTGACAGCACCTTCGCGGGGGGAACGGGGCCCTTCCGCGTGAATTTCCGTGTGCGTCCGGACACCTACCTGGTGCTCGTGGAGGGCTTCCAGGCCAGCGACGTGCTGCTCTTCAACGGCGCAACGCAGGCGACCGTAGCCGCCGACGATACCGCCTCGGCGGCGATCGACCTGGATCCGGCGCTCGGACCGTCGGAGTTCGTCGTTGAGACGCCGGGCGGCTCGGGATCGGTCGCCACGAACGGCACGGCCGTGCTACGCGTCGTCGTTCGGAACACCGAAGGCCGGCCCGTGTCGGGCGCCACGGTCGCCTTCGGCGTGGAGCCCGCCACGCTGGGGGAGGTGGCATTCGACGGGTCGCCCGAGACCGGCTCCGACGGCACGCTGCGCGCGACGTTCGTTCCCGCGCGCCGCGAAGGCACCGGGGCGATCCGGCTGACGATCGACGGCCTGCCTGCCGCGGCCGGTGCGACGCGAGCCCTCTCCGTCGTGAGCCCCGTCAGCGCTACGCTTTCGACCGTCGAGGTTTCCAACGACGTGCTGCTCCCTGCCGACGGCGTGACCCCGGCTCGGATTCTCGTTCGGGTCGTGGACGCCGCGGGGATCCCTCAGGCCGGCATCCCCGTTGTCGTGCGCTCCAGCCGCAACGGCCCCGGGGATGCTCTCGACACGATCCGCAGCGACCAGACGGTGACCGACGCCGCGGGTCAGTTCCTGGCCACGCTCGTGACCTTCTCCAGCTCGAACCTCGCCGGCGACGTGGTCGTCACCGCCGAGGCCGATGGAAAAGTTATTTCGCGGAGGCCCTCGATCAGCGTGCGCTCGCTCGTGAACGCCTCGCTAGCCGAGATTCGGGTTGTGCCGCAGACGGTGCCGGCCAACGGCGTGAGCGCGGCACAGGCGGATGTGACGGTGCGGGGGCCTGGCGGCGCCACGCTCCCCAACGTGCTGGTTCGCCTGCAGACTAAGGACGACTCGCTTTTCCGCATCGAGCCCGCCTCGGCACGTACGAACGCCTCCGGGACCGTCCGCTTCCGGATCTCCTCAACTGTGCGCACGGGCACGATCCTGGACGTCTTCGCGGACGGGCTGAAGACGAGCGCCGTGGGCTTCGTGCTGTTTCAGTGATGGAGGCAGTGACTTCACAGCTGGCGGGGTCGGCCTTCGGGCGGAGCCCTCAGGCCGGCGGGGGGCGTGGGAGCCCAGCTGGTGGAGGGGAGCCGTGTGGGCGGCCGGCGCAGGAGTCGCCACGACCTTCGTAGCAGTGGTCTTTCCGGTGCCCGTGCACCGGGTCTTCACGTATCACCCTCCCGCCGGCGAAGCTCCGCCCCAGCCCGGCGCGCGCGTGCTGGCCCCTTTCGGCAGACGTTCAGCCATCGGCTTCGTGGTTGATCGCGGCGAGGCGCCGCCTCCCGACGTGAATCCCAAGCTCCTGCTCCGCGTCCTGGACGACGAGTCGCTGTTCACGCCGGTGCTGTGGGCGCTCGCCGAGTGGATCTCGGCCTACTATGTGGCGCCCCTCGGGATGGTCCTGCGCACGATGCTGCCACCGGGGTTGCTCCGCCGCGAACGTGGCGCAGGACGCCGCCCTCGCGATGCCGGAACTTTCCAGCCGACGGAACCCGCTACTCGCGCCTTTCTCGAGCCCCTCACCCGGGAGGTGCCCGTCGAGCTGTCGCGCCGCGCCCCGGCGCGGGCTCGTGCGCTCGGGGCGCTGATCGCTCGCGGCC
>JACCXV010000115.1 GCA_013696835.1 Gemmatimonadota bacterium
CGTTGAGCGGGCCCGGCGTGCCGTCGAAGGGCACCCCGAGATCGCGCGCGCGTGGCTTCGACTGCGCGACAAGAGGTGCGGCGAGGATCAGGAAGAGCAGGGCAGCCGCCAGCGAGGGTCGCGTGCATGACCTCATACGGGCTCCAGCCAAACGGATCGGCCAGCGGATCGGCCGCCGGGAGACTCCGCCGCCACCCGCCGGCATGCGCGCCCCAGCAGGTCGAGCGCCTCCGCCACCTCGGCCTGAGCCGCCTTCACCTGTTCGGTGAGGCTGGCGTTCACGTCTTCGGCTTCCCCGCGTAGAGGAACTTGCCCTGGTAGCCTTCGAGCTCGTCGAGGCGCTGGATCGTGATGTCGGCCATGCGATTCTCCCGTGTAGACGACGGACAACCAGGAAAGGCGGCGTCACGGGTCGGCGTGGCAAAGGGAAGGATGGCTCAGCACGATTTCATCGCGGCCCCCCTCAGCGCAATCCCGCTGCCCCGAGCTCCCCCCCTCTCCAACGCCGCTCCACATGGGGTGCTCATAAGTTCACGTCCTACAGGCTTGACACGTTGACCAGGGTTGTGGTACGACTCGGATGCGGGAGGGGATCGGCTCCCCGCCTCCCGGCCGCCGCACGCCCTCACTCTGACACCCTCGATCGCGCCGCTCGTGCCGGCGTCGACCCACCCTTCGCCATCCTGAAAGGAGACAGCCGATGTGTAGACGCGAGCCATTGAGCTGCATCATCCCACCGCACATGCTGCGCGCGATGGCGAAAAGCAGCGACAGCGACGTGCGACGCGCCGCACTCAGCACCCTCGTCGCCTCGGCCCGCATTCGTGGGCAACGCGAGATCGTCGGGAGAGTCCGGACGGCGGTGCTCAGCAATGCCCCGGGCAGGAAGCACCGGTCGATCTACAATGCCGCGCACGAGATGATGTCGGAATGGGAGCTGCCGGGCACGCTCGTCCGTGACGAAGGACAGCCCCCCTCCAGCGACCCCACGATCAACGAGGCCTACGACGGGCTCGGGGCCACGTACGACTACTTCGCGGAAGTCTTCAATCGAAACTCGATCGACGACCGGGGGATGCGCCTCGTGGCAACGGTGCACTTCGGCACCAGCTTCAACAATGCCTTCTGGAACGGCAAGCAGATGGTCTTCGGCGATGGCAATGACATCATCTTTGCCGGGTTCACGAGGTCGCTGGACGTCATCGGTCACGAGCTGACGCACGGGGTCACTGAATTCACTTCGAACCCGGAGTATCACAAGCAACCGGGCGCGCTGAACGAGTCGTTCTCGGATGTGTTCGGCTCACTCGTGAAGCAGTACACCCGCAAGCAGGACGCCGCGTCCGCGGACTGGCTGATCGGCGCGGAGCTCCTGGCTCCGGGCATTGGGGGCGTCGCGCTTCGGTCGCTCAAGGACCCGGGCAGCGCGTACGACGATCCAAGGCTCGGGGGCAGAGATCCTCAGCCCAAGCACATGAGCGCCTTCGTCCGACTTCCCGACGACGAATGGAACGACTGGGGTGGGGTCCACATCAACTCGGGGATCCCGAACCATGCCTTCTATCTGGTGGCGACGCAGCTGGGCGGCAACGCGTGGGAGGACGCGGGCATCATCTGGTACGACTCCTTGTTGCAGTTGTGGCGTACGGCCCAGTTCCAGGATTGTGCGAACATCACCGCGCAGGTTGCTGCGGCCCGGTTCGGCACGGAGAGTGCCCAGCATCAGGCCGTGAAGACCGCCTGGGCGAGAGTCGGGGTGCCCGTCGCCGCTCCGAGTCCTCCGAGACGACGCGACAGGAAACCCGCTCTTGCCGAAGGGAACGGCCGGGTGCTCAAGCGGCAGCTCGAGAGGCTCGGCGAGGAACTCCAGAAAACGATTGTAGCACTCGGCTAGAGGGGGATACCTTCGATCCTCAGCGAGGAGCGGTCAGCCCCAACGGCAGGAGACGGAATGCGCATCGAGTTTCGCCGGGGAGGCGGCTTTGCTGCGCCTGCCATGCAGCTGGCCGTCACGCTCGATACGTGTTCTCTGCCGGCGGAGGAAGCCGAGGAACTCCGGAGCCTCCTTCGTTCCGCCGACCTCCCGAGCATCGCTGCGAGCCGCCCCGCGGCCGGCGCCCAACCACGGCCCGACATGTTCCATTACCGGGTGGTCCTGAACCCGGGCGAAGGGGAGCATGCCCTGGAGCTGTCCGACGCGGACATGCCCCCGTCGGTCCGGCCGCTCATCGAGTGGCTTTCGAAGCGAGCGACGGATGGTGGGCGCGCTCGAACTCCTCCATGAAGGCCACGAGGCTCTCACATGCCTCGTTGGGCAAGGCGTTGTAGAGGCTCGCGCGCATTCCGCCCACGGAGCGGTGTCCCTTGAGGCCCGCGAGTCCGCGCGCGCGCGCATCGCGGATGAACGTCGCCTCGAGCTCCTCGCTGGGCCCACGGAAACACACGTTCATGAGCGATCGGCTGCCGGTGTCGGCGGTTCCCCTGAAGGTGCGGCTCGCGTCCAGGTAGTCGTAGAGCACACCGGCCTTCTCGGCGTTCCGCTCGGCGACCGCTTCCAGCCCGCCGTTCTCCTTCAGCCATCGGAAGACCCGTCCCAT
>JACCXV010000134.1 GCA_013696835.1 Gemmatimonadota bacterium
GAAGCAGCGCCTGGCGCTGGCCGCCGCGCCAGAAGCGGCCGGTGTCCACGTGGAGCAAGCGCAGGGTTCCTTGTGACGCCCCCGCACGCGCTCTACACTTCATCCCGCCCCCGATGAGCCTCCAGCCACGCGGTACCCTCCACTCCCGCGGGACGGTCGCGGCCGAGCTTCCCGGAGCCGGGAGCCCCCAGGGGTTCCGGAGGTTCGACGAGCTCTTCCCGCGGGCTGCGCTCGTGGGCCTGATGCTGCTGTCCGCTGCCCTGCGCGTTCACCAACTGGGTCGCGAGAGCTTCTGGCTCGACGAAGCGTTCAGCGTCCTTCTCGCGCGTGCGGACGGTCGCTGGTTCTTCCACGCCCTCGCCGACCGCGAAGCAAACATGGCGCTGTACTACGGCCTGCTGCGGCTGTGGACGGTGGCCGGTGAGGGCGAGGCCTGGGTCCGCGGGCTTTCCGTCCTCGCCTCCGTTCTCACGGTGCCCGCGGTGTACGCGCTGGGAACGCGGCTGTTCGGCCGGCGCGCGGGGCTGCTCGCCGCGCTGCTGCTGACCCTCAATGCGTTCCATGTGCGGTACGCGCAAGAGGCCAGGGGCTACGCGGCACTCGTGCTCTTCGCGACGCTCGCCAGCCTGCTCTTCGCGCGTGGGCTCGTCCCGAGGGAGGGCAGCCGCAGGGTCGCGATCTGGATGGGATGGGCCCTCGTCTGCGCGCTCGCGGCCTACAGCCACTTCTTCGGAGCCCTCGTGCCCGCCGCGCACCTGGCTTCGCTTGCTTTTCACCGAGGCGGACGGCGGAGCATCCCCTGGCGCCCGCTGGCGGCGGCCACGGTAGCGGTGGTGCTGCTCGTGCTTCCGCTGGGTCTTTTCATCGTGCACCGTGACGTAGGCCAGGTGAGCTGGATCGAGCCGCCCTCTCCCGTGCTGCTGCGCACTTTCTTCCGGCGCCTGGCTGGCGGTGGCGGCGACTCGCTGCTTGCCGCCTACGTGGGCCTCGGCCTGCTCGCGCTGTGGCCGTGGGGTCAGCCCGCGGCCGGGGCCGGTGCGGTGCTCCGCGACCCGCAGCCCAACTCCGCCGGATCGGGCTGGGCCGGCGCCTTCCTCCTGCTCTGGCTCCTGCTCCCTGTGACCCTGGTGTACCTCGTATCGCGCGTGAAGCCGCTGTTCGTGGACCGCTATCTCAGCTTCTGTCTCCCGCCGTTCGTGCTGCTCGCGGCGGCGGGGCTGCAGCGCGTGGCGCCGCGCGCCATTCGCGCCGCCATGCTGCTGGCGCTGGTGGCGCTCGCCGGCCGAGGGCTCGTCTGGTACTACGACGGCGACGACAAGGAGGACTGGCGCGGCGCCACGGCGCACATCCTCGCGGAAGCTCGGAGGGGGGATGCGGTGGTCTTCCACGCGGCGTACGTGGCGCGGGCGTACGAGTACTACCGCGACCGCTTCGAGGCGGGCCGGAAGCCTCCGGCCCTGGTCTCTCCCTCCCTCGGATACGTCCACTTCGTACGCACGGCCGACCCGCGGGAGCTCACGCCTTCCCTGCTGCGGTCGCTGCCGAAGCGGTACGGCAGAGTGTGGATCGTCCTCAGCCACGAGGGCTTCCATGACGTCCAGCGCGCGATGACGGAGGCCGAGATCCACGGGGAGCTCGTGCCGGCCTACCCGTCGGTCTCGGAGCACGCGTTCAAGGACATCCGCGTGCGGCTCTACAGCCGCGCGGCGGAGCCCCGAACGTGAGCGTGCGGCCCGCAGTGCGCACCGGCAGGGTCCTCTTGCTGGCTCGTTCCTTCCCTCCGCCGGACGGCGGAGTCGAGCGCCGCTACGCGAACCTGTGCCGGTCGTTCCCCTCCGGGTCGGTCGACGTCTGCAGCTCGCGGCGCGCGGGGCAGGAGGCGTTCGACGCCGCGGAGCCGTACCGCATACACCGCATGCCGGTCGGCCCGCTCGGGGAGCGCCGGGCGGCCGGGTTCGCGCGCTGGTCGTCGTGGGCGCTCCGGCGTGCGGCGCAAGGCGACGTCGGAGTCGTCTGGGTCGGCGATCTGAGGCCGCTGGGGCGACTCGGCTGGCTCCTCGAGCGGCTGACGGGTGTGCCGTACGGGATCTCCTTCTACGGGTGGGACCTGACCAGCGAGCTGGCTCGCCGCCGGCGCGCCGGCTGGAAGGACGCGCTCGCGAAGCGGGTCCTGGATCGCGCCGTGTTCTTCCTCGCGAACAGCGGCCACATTGCGGGACTCGCTCGCGAGCTTGCGGTCCGGCTGGGCGCGCGGGCGCCGGGCGGCCGTCTGCGGGTAATCCGCAGCGGCGCGGACCTGGACCGCTTTCACCCGCACCGGGACCTCGGGCGGGTGCGCTCCGAGCTGGGCCTGGACGGGGGTCCCGTGGTCTTCACCGCTGCCCGTCTGATTCCGGAGAAGGGTGTGGCCACCGTCCTGCGGGCATTCGCCCGTGCGTCGCGTGCGCACGCCGGCGCGACGCTCGTCGTGGCCGGAGTCGGCCCCGAGGAGGTCGCGCTGCGCGCATTCGCCGCGGACCTCGGGGTCGCAGCGCGCGTGCGCTTCCTCGGCGCGGTACCGTACGAGCGCGTGGCCGAGGTGCATGCCGCAGCCGACGTGTTCGTGCTCGCGTCCCGCAGCGTGCCGGGATGGACGGAGAACTTCCCCAACGCCTGTCTCGAGGCCATGGCGAGCGGCAAGCCGGTGATCGCGGGCCGCGTCGGCGGCGTGCCGGAGATGGTGCGTGACGGCGAGACGGGGTTCCTCGTGGACCCTGAAAAGCCCGCCGAAGTCGAACGAGCGCTGCGCCGACTGCTCGACGATCCCGCGCTGCGGGCGTCGATGGGCGCGGCGGCCCGCAGGCGCATGGAGCGCGACTTCGCGCATGCGCGGGCGGCACGGGAGATCTACGCGGTCTTCGCTGCCGCCTCGCGCCTGCGGCTCCCGGAGTGGCCGTGAAGACGCTCTTCGTGAGCCCGGACTTCAAGCCCGCGCCGGGCGGCATCGCGGAGCTCTACCTGAACCTGCTGCTTCGCTTCCCGCGGGGTGCGGTGGACGTCCTCACGGTGCGGGCGGAAGGCTGGCAGGACGAGTTCCCCTTCCCCGTGGAGCGGCTCCCCATGGACTTCCGCCAGTCCTCCCGGGCGATCGGTCTCACGCGCCTGACGGCGCGCGCCGAGGCGCGGGTGCGCGCCGAGGCGCATGATCTCGTGCAGATCGGCACGCTGCGGCCGGCGGGCGCGGTCGGCGCCCTGATCCACCGACTGCGCGGCGTCCCGTACCTGATCTACGTCCACGGCAAGGACGTGCTGAAGGAGCGCGCCAAGGTGGACCGCTCGCGTCTCTACCGGGCAGGGGCGCGCGACATCCTCACGCGCGCTGGCGCGGTGATCGCCAACAGCCGCTTCACCGCGGAGCTCGTGCAGGACCTGGCACGCGCCGCGGGCGTCCGCGGGATGGAGCAGCGGGTGCGGGTGGTGCATCCCGGAGCCGACCCGGAGCGGTTCCGGCCGGGAGACGAGGGTGTGGCGGAGCTGCGCGAACGGCACGGCCTCGAGGAGGCGCGGGTCGTGCTCACGGTCGCGCGACTGGAGTCCCGCAAGGGCATCGACCGCACGCTCGAGGCGATCTCGGTCCTTGGCGCCGCGTTCAGCGATCTGGTGTACGTGGTCGCGGGAGAGGGTCCTCAGAGCGAGGCTCTCGCCAGGCGCTCCTCGGCACCCGACCTCGCGGGTCGTATCCGGTTCCTGGGGCACGTTCCCGATGCCGAGCTCCCCGCCTGGTATCGCATGGCCGAGGTCTTCCTGTTGCCGAGCCGCCGCGAGCTCGGCGACGAGGTCGAAGGCTTCGGGATCGCGGCCCTCGAAGCGAGCGCGAGCGGGGTGCCGGTGATCGGGGGCAGGTCGGGAGGAGTGCCGGAGGCAGTGGCGGAGGACCGGACGGGGCTGCTGGTCGAGCCGCGGGACCCGCGCTCGATCGCTTCGGCCCTGCGACGGCTGCTGACGGACACGGGCCTCGCAGCCCGACTCGGTCGCGGAGGGCGCGAAGCCGTGCTGCGACATTTCAACTGGGATCGAGCCGCGGCCGAGGCGTGGGACGTGGTGGAGGCGATCGCTGCGGGCGTTCCGCGGCGTGCACCCGTCTCCGTCCCGGACGCCGTGCGCCCGTCCGGCAGCCTCGCGACGGGCGCCCAGGATCGGTGAGGCTCGTCCTGCTGAGCTCCTACGTGCGGTGGCACGGTGGCGAGGTGGTGTTCGCGGAGCTTGCGGAGCGCCTGGCCCTGCGAGGGCACGACGTGACCCTCGTGTGCCGCCGGGACAGCGAGCTGGCCAGGTGCGCCGGAGTGCTCGGGGCCCGATCCCGGGTCCGGCGCGTGGAGGCACGCCTGCGGGGGGAGGGCGACCCGCGCAGCCATCTCGAGGTGGCGCGCGCGCTGCGTGCCGCGCGCGCGGACGCGCTGCTCACGAACCTGAGCCGCGACCTCAAGTTTGGAGCGCTCGCGGCGCGCCTGCTCGGCATCCCGCACGTGCACCGCTTCGCGCAGGTTCCCGACCCGGCCGTGCAGGTCTCCGACGCGGCCCCGCACGTCCCCCAGCCGGCTGCGCAGGGTCCGGACCCGAC
>JACCXV010000156.1 GCA_013696835.1 Gemmatimonadota bacterium
GGGAACGAGTGGCGCGGGCACCACGAGCGCGAACGGCGACGTCACGGGCTCGGGCAGCACGAGCGCGGGTGGTCTGGGCACGGACGCTGTGGGAGGCACCACGGGCGCGGGCGGAACGGGTACCACGGGAGGCGGCGGGACGGGAGCGGGCAGCCAGTAGCTTCACCGGCTGAGCGGCTGCTCCGCGACGCACGAGCGGTCCCGGGGAGCCCCCGCCGACGCGCGAGGGGCACTCCGTCCCCTTGCGTTCGGCTCAAAAGGAAAGACGGGCGCCACCTCGGATGGATCTGCCCGGCTGGACGAATTCGGGCCGTGTCCGGTACGAACGGTCGAAGATGTTCTCCACGTGCAGCGTCGCCACGACTCCCGGTAGGACTGCCAGCTGCGTCGCGAGATCCACTAGCAGATGCGACGGAAGCCGGCCTTCCGCGCTGTTCTCAGGGTCCGTGAATCGATCCCCTTCCACCCGTACGTCCAGCCTGGCGGCATGCCCCTCGGCATGACGCCAGGTCGCGGCGAACGCGCCGCGATGCCTCACGTTGTCGTCGAGGCGCCTGCCCTCGGCTTCGGTGGCCGCGGGAAACCGGCTGTAGCGTGCATCCGTGAAGGTGTAGGCGGCCTCGGCGCCGACGCCACCACCGACCAGCACGCGCATGCGGCCCTCCAGGCCGCGGATGTTGACGCGCGCGATGTTCTGGGGGCGGAAGACGCCGTCCTCCTGCAGGATGAAATCGTAGAAGTCCCTGGCGCGTGACGCGAAGGCGGCGAAGTCCACCGAGGCGCCAGTGCCGAGGCGCTGTGACATGCCGGCGTCGGCACTCAGCAGAACCTCCGGCTCGAGAGTCGGGTTCCCCTCGAATACGACGCCGAAGGAGGACGTGGGCGGGAGGAACCGGTCCGAGATCGTCGGTGCACGGAAGGCGCGCCCCGCGGATGCCCGCACGGTCGTCGCCGGCGAGAGGCGGTGATTCACACCCATGCGGTACGAGAGCTCGCTGCCGGCGGGATGGCCGTCGAAGCGTAGCCCGAGCACGATGCCTGACCGCGCTCCGAGACCGATGTCGTCCTGCAGGAAGGCCGACGTGACGGCCACGTGGCGGTCGAGCCCGGCCCCCGGTGCCTCATCGGCGCCGGGTTCCCGGACCGCTGCGGTCTCCCGCCGCCACTCCATGCCACCCGTGACGAGATGGCGTGAGAGTCTCCTGGAATGCGTCAGGATGGCGCCGACGGCTTGCTGGTCGAACTTCTGGGATGGTCGAGAGGACCAGTCGAGGTCCTGGTCGAACGCACTGCGGTAGATGCGGAGGTGGCTCTCCCCTGCTCCGCGACCCGGCGACTCCCCCAGCACCTCCGGCCTCCTCGCCAGCGCACGGTAGGAGAGCACCAGATCCTGGGAGTCTCGCCGGAGGTCACGGTCGAAGTCCTCCTCCGTCCCCCTGCCTCTGAAATAGCTACCGTAGATGCGCGCGGAGAGCCGATGGCCCTCGTACCCCACGTTTGCCAGTGCCCGCCGCGTGCCCCAATCGATCGGCTCCCCTCGCGAGTTCCGGAGATAGCCATGCGTGCGCAGCCCGGAGACGTCCACGAACAGGTCCACCGGCCCCGCGGTGCGGCCGTGGGAGATGGAGCCGCTGCCACTGCCGAACGTCCCTCCCTCCCCGGTGATCTCCGAGATGGGGATCGCGGAGCCGCGGCGGGGGATCAGGTTGACCACACCTCCCATGGCGTTGGTCCCGTAGACTGCGGACGCCGGCCCGCGGGCAAGCTCTACGCGCGCGATTCCAGCCAGCGGGAACTGCGCGAGGTCGACGGTGCCGAGGTACTCGTCCGTGAGCGGCCGCCCGTCGAGCAGGACGAGCGTGCGCTGGGTGCCGAACCCGCTCGTCACACCCCGCGTTTCGATCCGGACTTCCTGTCCGAGCCTGCCCGAGCCGGTGACGCCGACACCCGGCAGTTCTCGCAGCGCATCGTCGAGAGTGAGCGCTCCCAGCAGGTAGAGCTCCGATCGGTCGCGCAGATCCGCCGATCCCGTGAGACTCTCGATGGACTGTGCGACGCGAGTGACGGTGACGATCACGGAGTCGGAGCGGCCGACCGAAAGCGCCTGCGGAGCCCTGCTGGAGTCTGGTTCCGGCGTCTGGGCGCTGAGCACGCCGGCGCGGAGTGCGCCGGCGCAGGCGCAGCAGAGCGTCATCACGAGGATGGAGGCACGAATGGACGGAGCCACGGACGGAGAGGACGAACCGGATGGGGAGAGCCAGGCGGGAAGATGCAGACGTGCACGACGCTTGCCAAACCTGGCCATGCGACGGCGATCGAATATGGCGATCTCGCCGTGAGCTCAGCCTCCTCGGAGGCCACCAAACCCTGCCTCAGGGCTGGGCTTCGCTCCTCGGCAGACTCGTGAGCTTCGTCTTGCCTGCCTGGGACTCGAACGGCGTGGCGCCACAGCCCACCGTCGCCACGGCCACCAGAGCGAGCAGAAACGCCACCGCGGCCCGGCGCGCTCCCTTGCGATCGTCCGTCGTACTCACCGGCAATGCCCTCCTGAGAACGGCCATGGGTGTTCGGAAGGCGCGGCGCCACACGGCGCAGGCACGCTTAGTCGAACGAATGGGAAGGCACGTGCCGTACCCTGGCGCAGTCGAGAAGGGATGTCGTTGCGCCGCATCGGGGCCGGCGATCAGCGGCGCTGCCTGCCGCCCGGAAGCGCTACGGGGACGGCGCGGGGCCGTACGGTCTTCGGTCTGGCGGGTACCGGGCAGGGGCGTGCGGTCTTCGCTCTGGCGGGCAGGGAGCGATGGCGCGCGCGGATCCTCGATGGGCGTGCGCCTCGATTGAGATCGCCTACGCCGAGCTCGCGCCGCGCGCTGCGCCTGAACGACCTGGCGCTGCTGGCGGTGGTCCTCATCTGGGCCGCCAACTTCTCGGTCGTGAAGGCCGCGCTGGCGGACTTCTCGCCGCTGGCGTTCACAGCCACGCGCTTCGTCCTGGCGTCAATGCTGCTGTACGCCTACGTCCGTGGGTCGGGGAAGCGGCTCGCGTTCCGCCGCTCCGACTGGCCGGCGATCGCGGCACTCGGCCTGCTGGGCAACACGGCCTATCAGACCCTGTTCATCTTCGGCCTCGACTGGACGCTCGCGGGCAACGCGTCGCTGATGCTGGCGACCGTGCCCGTCTTCGCGGTGCTGATCGCGTCGGTGATCCAGCGCCAGGCCGTCGCCGGTCGAACGTGGGCCGGTGTGGCGCTGTCCTTCCTGGGCATCGGACTGGTGGTGCTGGGCGGAGCAGGAGCGGTGCGGTTCGGCGCGTCGACGGTTCGCGGGGATCTCACCATGCTTGCCGCCGCGCTGGCCTGGGCCGCCTACACGGTGGGCTCCAGCGGTCTCGTTCGCCGCTACGGCAGCGTGGCGCTCACCGCGGTCACGCTCTGGACGGGGACGGCCGGGCTGCTGTTCCTCTCGCTTCCCGCCGTCGTGGCCCAGGACTGGGCCACGCCCTCCGCATCGGCGTGGATCGGCCTGCTCTACAGCGCGGCCTTCTCGATCGCGCTCGCGTACGTGCTCTGGTACTCAAGCGTTCGCCGGGTGGGCAGCAGCCGAACCGCTCTGTACTCCAACGTGATCCCCGTGGCCGCACTGGCGATCGCCTGGCTCGCCCTGGGGGAGGTTCCGACGATCCTCCAGGCAGGCGGCGCGGCGGCCATCCTGGGCGGGGTCCTGCTCGCGCGCCTCGCTCCGCAGCGCGTGGAGCCCACCCCAGCCCACGGCAGCATGGCCCCGAGCGAAACGCGCGCCCATTTTGTCGAAAGCCCCTGAGGCGGTTCCCCGAACCCGTTTCCCTCGTCCGTTCGCAGAGTCGCTGTGCAGCCTGGCCTCAGATTCGCATACGCACGCGTCCCTGACGCGCACACCTTCCTCGCCGTGCTCCTGCTTGGCGGTTCGGTTGCATGCGCCAGCGCCGGCGATCGAGGCCCCTCCACCGCGTCCACGGCGGAGGGGGAGCGCATCCGGCGCATCCGCCACGGTCTCGAGCTCATCGAGCACCAGAAGCGCGTGGACATCGTGGTCGAGAACCTGATCCGGGCCCTGCCGGGCGGCTCCGGGCCCGACTCGGCGCTGTACGGCGGCGTCCACGTGGCGGACTTCGGGGGGACGCACGGCCGCCAGCTCGCCGAAGCGATCGGGCTGCGCCACGCCGCGCGGCCTTTCGTGTACGGCATCGATCCCGTGGGGCCCGCCGCCGAGTCCGGTCTCGAGCGAGGCGACCAGATCCTCACCCTCGCGGGACGTGCGGTTCGTCGCGCCCAGGACTTCAACGACGCACTCGGCGACCTGAGCGAGGAGAGCGACCTCACCCTGGAGGTGCTGCGCCGCGATCGACGGCAGTCGTTCACCCTGCCCCGGCGATACCGGCCACGGGACCTCACGCTCGTGCTGGTCGCGGACGGCCGGGTGATCAACGCCTTCGCCAATCGGCACGGGATCCTGCTGACCACGGGCATGCTGCAGTTCCTGCGCGGCGCCGACGAGCTCGCGGTCGTGCTGGGGCACGAGGTCGCTCACCTGGTCCGGGGACACTTGTCCGGCAGCTACGTGGGGTTCGGATTCAACCCGGCCTTTTCCCGCGATCTCGAACGCGAGGCCGACCGCTACGGGCTCGAGCTGGCTCACAAGGCGGGCTACGACGCCGGCGCGGGGCTCGACATCTGGCAGCGGTTCGCCTCGGAGATCCCGGCCGCCTTCCACCACCACCAGGGTGCGCACGAGACGCACCCCACTTCTGGTGAGCGGCGCCTCCTCGCACGTAAGGTCGTCGAGCGACTCGGCCCGCCCCTCCGGCCTCACGGCTCCGGACGCTAGCCCCCCTCTCCGAAAGCGCACGGCACCCGCCGAAGGCGGACGGCACTCGCCGAAGGCACCACCAGCGCCGTGATCGTGCCCCGGCATGGACTTCGCGCAAGCGGCGGCACATCGTTTCGGTTCTCCGAAATACCGAGAGGAACACGGGAATCACTGCCATCCCGCGCGACAGCACCCGGCAGACCGCTGACAGGCAGACCACCGGAGCCACACATGATCCACGACAACATCCTGGGAACGATCGGACGCACGCCCGTCGTGCGGATCAACAAGCTGGCACCCTCGCATGTGTCCATGTATGCGAAGTGCGAGGCGTTCAACCCGCTCTCGTCCGTGAAGGACCGGCTCGCGATCGCGATCATCGAAGATGCCGAACGGCGCGGCACGCTCCAGCCGGGCCAGACCGTCGTCGAGGCCACGTCGGGCAACACGGGGATCGCGCTCGCGATGGTATGCGCGGTGAAGGACCACCCGTTCGTCGCCGTGATGTCGGACTCCTTTTCCGTGGAGCGCCGCAAGCTCATGCGCATCATGGGCGCGCGGTTGATCCTCACGCCGGCCGCCGAGCGCGGCACCGGAATGGTGCGCAAGGCAGCGCAGCTGGCGGAGAAGCACGGCTGGTTCCTGGCCCGCCAGTTCGAGAACCAGGCCAATCCCGAATACCACCGCAACACGACGGGACCCGAGATCCTGCGCGATTTCGCGGGCATGCGCCTGGACTATTTCGTGACGGGGTACGGGACCGGCGGAACGCTGACCGGCGCGGGCGAGATGCTGAAGCTGGCGCGACCCGAGATCCGGATCGTGGTGACGGAGCCCGAGGGCGCCGCGCTCCTTTCGGGCCGCGATTGGCAGCCGCACAAGATCCAGGGCTGGACACCCGACTTCATCCCCGCGGTCGTCAACCGGGAGATCTACGACGAGGTCCTGCCCGTGACCGACATCGAGGCCCGGGACGCGGCGCGCGAGCTCGCGAGCCGCGAGGGCATCTTCTGCGGGATCTCGTCCGGCGGCACGTTCGCCGCCGCCCGCAAGGTGGCGGAGAAGGCGCCCGCGGGATCCGTGATCCTGTGCGTGCTCCCGGACACCGGCGAGCGCTACCTGTCGACGATCCTCTTCGAAGGGATCGGCGAGGAGTCCGACCCGGAGCCCGGCGGCGAGCTGGGCGAGGCACGCGTGCAGGAGCTGGAAGGTCGCGGCGCGCAGGACCTCGCAACGCCGGCGCTGATGCCGTGAGACCCCTCGCGGCGCGGAGCTGACCCCCCGGAGCGTGTCACCGCCGGTCGTCCTGATCGGCCTCGACGCCGCCGAGATCACGCTGGTCGATCGGCTCTGCGCGGAGGGCGAGCTGCCCGCGCTGCAGTCGCTGCGTGAGCGCGGCTGCTCCGGCACGCTGCACTCGAACGCGCGGCTCTTCGGCGGCGCGGTGTGGCCAACGTTCTACGCCTCGCGTCACGTCCCCTGGACGGGCATCTACCACAACAAGCAGTGGCGGCCGGAGCGCATGCGCTGCGAGATCGTCACCGACACGTGGCTCCCCGAGCGCCCGTTCTGGCGGCGCCTGGAGGCGGGGCGTTACCGCGTCGCGATTCTCGACGTTCCGAGCGTGCTGGGGCCTCCGGGCCCGGTGAACGGGGTCGAGCTCGCCGGATGGGGCTCGCACGACCTCGTGAGCCGCGGGTCCTGGCCGCCGTCGCTCTGGGAGGAGCTGGAGCGGACGCACGGCGGCACTCGCATGACGCTCGAGATGTTCGGGGGCCAGAGCGGCGCCTCGCTTCTGAGGCTGCGCGATCACCTGCTCGACGCCACGCGGCAGATGGCTCGCATCGGCGAGAGCGCGCTCGCACGCGAGCCCTGGGACCTCTTCCTGATCGTGTTCGGCGCCACGCACCGCGGCGGCCATTACCTGTGGGACCTCTCGCAGATCGGGGACGGGACTTCGGCCCCCGGGGAGCGGGAGGCGCTATCGCGTGCGCTGGTGGACGTCTACCGTGCCTGCGACCGGGCGGTGGCGCGCCTTGTCGGGGCTGCACCCGCCGACGCACGCGTGATGGCGTTCGCCGTTCACGGCATGGGGACGAACCTGGGCTGGTCGGACCGCTGCCCGGAGATTCTGGAGCGTGTCCAGCGCGCGCGGAATGGCAGCCCCGCCAGGCCCGGGCTGCTGTACCGGCTTAGGAGCGCCCTGCCCTGGCCGCTGCTTCGCCAGGTCACGACGCGTCTGCCGTCGCGCCTCACCGCCAGGCTGGTAGAGCTCTGGTCCGCGCGGATGTTCGCGTGGGAGACGACCCCCTGGTTTCCGCTGCCGATGGACCTGGCGGGGTACATCCGCGTGAACCTGAAGGGCCGCGAGCGGGAGGGGATCGTCGCACCCGGAGCGGAGTACGACTCGCTCTGCCGCGAGCTCGCGGACGTGCTGCTGAGCTTCCGTGACGCGGCGACGGGCGAGCGTATCGTGGACGAGGTGCACCTCCTGGACGAGCTGGCCCCCATGCACGCCCCCTACCGCGAGCTCCTGCCGGACCTGGTGGTGACCTGGCGCGACGCACCGGCCACGCACGTCCGCGAGATCCGCTCTCCGACGCACGGCTCAGTCCGCTGGGCTGCGCCGTCCC
>JACCXV010000179.1 GCA_013696835.1 Gemmatimonadota bacterium
CCCCCGCCCTCTTCCTTCGCCGCGGCCTCGCGCCAGACGTGTACCACGAGGCGGTGATCATCATCATCGCGCTGGTGCTCACCGGGAACATGTTCGAGGCGCGCGCGAAGCGAGCGACCGCCGGCGCCCTCCGCGCGCTCGTGAACCTGCGGCCCCGGACGGCCCGGGTGGCGCGGGACGGTGCCGCGCGGGACGTGCCGGTCGAGGATGTCGGGCGCGGGGACGTGGTCGTGGTGCGGCCCGGGGAGCGCGTGCCGGTGGACGGCGAGGTCGTGGAGGGTCGCAGCGCCGTGGACGAGAGCATGCTCACGGGCGAATCGCTTCCCGTGGAGAAGGAGCCCGGCGACCGCGTGATCGGCGGCACCGTCAATCGCACCGGAAGCTTCCGCTACCGGGCGACGACGCTCGGGACCGAGAGCGTGCTCGCGCAGATCGTGAAGCTGATGCGCGACGCGCAGGGCTCCCGCGCACCGGTCCAGCGGCTCGCCGACCGGATCAGCGGCATCTTCGTCCCGGTGGTGCTCTCGATCGCCATCGCGACCTTCGTGGTGTGGTACGTGGCGGCCGACGTGGCGCCGGCGGTGCCCGCCTTCGCGGCGGCCGTCGCGGTCCTCATCATCGCCTGTCCCTGCGCGATGGGCCTGGCCGTCCCCACGGCGGTCATGGTCGCGACCGGAAGGGGAGCCGAGCTCGGGATCCTGATCAAGGGCGGCGAGGCGCTGCAGCGGGCGGGTGACGTCACGACGATCGTGCTCGACAAGACCGGCACCGTGACGGAGGGCAAGCCGACGGTGACCGACCTCCTGCTGCCGGCCACGCCCACCGGGAGGGCCCCCGCCTCGGAGGAAGAGGTTCTCCGGCTCGTCGCGACGATCGAGGCCGCCTCCGAGCACCCGCTGGCCGAGGCCGTCGTGCGGCATGCCCGGGAGCGCGGGCTCGCGACGGGCAGGGCGCAGGCGTTCGACTCCGCCACCGGAAAGGGTGCGACAGGCGTCGTGGACGGCAGAGCGGTCGCGGTCGGGAACGAAGCGCTCATGGCCGAGCGTGGCGTGGACGTCGCCCCGCTGAGGGCGCAGGCGGAGCGGCTTGCGGGCGAGGCGAAGACCCCGATGTACGCGGCGATCGACGGCGAGCTGGCCGCGCTGATCGCCGTGGCCGATCCGCTCAAGGCCACGTCGCGCGAGGCGATCGAGCGGATGAAGCGGATGGGGCTGGAGGTGGTCCTGCTCACCGGCGACAACGAAGGCACGGCACGCGCCATCGCGCGCCAGGCCGGGATCGAACGCGTCGTCGCCGGCCTGCTCCCCGACGGGAAGGTCGCCGAGGTGCGGCGCCTGCAGGCAGAGGGCCGGATCGTCGCCATGGTGGGCGACGGCGTCAACGACGCGCCGGCGCTGGCGCAGGCTGACGTGGGCGTGGCGGTCGGGACGGGCACGGACATCGCCGCCGAGGCGGCGGACGTGGTGCTCATGCGCGGCGACCCGCGCAGTGTGCCGCAGGCGATCGCGCTCTCCCGGCGGACGATGCGGACGATGAAGCAGAACCTGTTCTGGGCCTTCGTCTACAACGTGGTCGGCATCCCCGTCGCCGCGGGGGTCCTCTATCCCGCGCTGGGGCTGCTGCTGAGCCCCGTGCTGGCGAGCGCCGCGATGGCGTTCAGCTCGGTGAGCGTCGTGACGAACAGCCTCCGGCTGCGCCGGGCGGGGGTCGCGTGACGACGCGCCCGCAGGAGCGGAAGGCGGTGGGCGTGGACCCCGACATCAAGGCGCGCAACCTGAAGCGGCTGCGCCGCAACGAGGGGCAGGTACGGGGGCTGCAGAAGATGGTGTCCGAGGACCGCTACTGCGCCGACGTCCTGACGCAGATCTCGGCGGTCCACGAGGCTCTGCGCGCGGTGGGCCGCGAGCTCATGCGCAACCACCTGAAGCACTGCGCGGCCAGCGCCATCCGCTCGAGCGAGCACGAGGCCGGCGTGATGTACGACGAGCTGGTGGACCTGATGTACACGCACAGCCGTTGATGCGAGTGCGTCCCCGGAGAAGGAGCGCGCCGCCCGAGAGGCCCTATGCCGCGCAGCAGGAAAGTTTCGACATGTCTCGCTCGAACGTCTGGGCGGCCAGCTTCAGCCCCTCCGCCATCGTGAGGTAGGGGGCCAGCGTCTCCACGAGGTCGCGCACCGTGAGGTTGAACTTCACGGCCAGAACTCCGGCATAGATCACGTCGCCCGCGTTCTCCGCCACGACGTGCACCCCGAGGATGCGGTCCGTCTGCTCGTCGGCGACGATCTTGAACACGCCGCGAGTGTCGCGGTTCACGAGTGCCCGGGGCACGGCGCCGGCGGGAAGGACGGAGGCCTTGACCCCGTAGCCCGAGGCCCGCGCCTGGGCTTCGGTCAAGCCGACGGTGGCGATCGACGGGCTGGTGAACGTCACCCCCGGCACGACTCGCAGGTCGATGCGCCGCTCGGCTCCGGCGAGCGCGTTCTCCGCCGCCAGCGCACCCTCATACGCCGCGACGTAGACGAACTGCGGCCCCAGCGTCACGTCGCCCGCCGCAAACACGCGTGGGTTCGTGGTCCGTCCC
>JACCXV010000181.1 GCA_013696835.1 Gemmatimonadota bacterium
GCCTTCAGAGGATGGTCGAAGGGCACGATGTGCGTCACCCGACCGGAGGCGTCGTCCACCTCGAGCCGCACGCCCATGCAACGAACGTTCTCGGTGGCGACCTCGAAGCGGTTCGGCGTCTGCTTGAGGAAACGGTCGATCGCGAGCTCCTTGCGCACGCCTATCACTCCGTCCACGGCCCCCGTCATCCCGGCGTCCGTGAGGTAGGCGGTGCCCTCCGGCAGGATTCTCGCATCCGCCGTCTGGACGTGCGTGTGGGTACCGACCACGGCGGTCACGCGTCCGTCAACGTACCACCCGAACGCGACTTTCTCGGCGGTGGCCTCGGCGTGAAAGTCCACGAAGATCAGGTCCGCCTCGCCTGACAGGTCGCGGATCAGTCGATCGGCGGCTCGGAAGGGGCAGTCGGTCGCTGCCATGAACACACGTCCCTGCAGGTTGATCACGGCGATCCTCAGGCCGCCCGCGCACGCCACCGTCGACCCCCGGCCCGGATTGCCCGGAGGATAGTTCGCCGGTCGCAACAGGCGTTGCTCGCGCTCCAGGTACTCATAGGCTTCGCGCTTGTCCCAGATGTGATTGCCGCTCGTCAGGACGTCCACCCCCAGGTCGAGCAGCCCGCGCGCGAGCTCCGGCGTGACGCCGAACCCCCCGGCGGCGTTCTCGCAGTTGGCGATCACGAAGTCGGCGGTACCGTCCTGTCGCGCTGCTCGCAGCTCCGCCTCCGCGGCCTCGCGGCCAGGCTTCCCGACGATGTCGGCGATGAACAGCAGGTTCATGGCGAGGGGAAGCGCGGACCCCGCGACCCCCACGGCCGCTGAAGGACGGGCCCGGAGGTCGGGAGGGGTTCAGTCGAAGAGGAGGAACGCACGACTTTCAGGCGAAGCGCCGGCGCAGCGTGCTGCGCCCCTTCGCTCGCCCTGGCCGCCGCGGACGCTAGGCGCCCCCGGACAGGGGCCGTGCGCGCGGAATGGAAGAAGAAAAGACCCCGCTCGGCTCGGTAAAGGAAATTTCGATTCCCCTTTGCACATGACGGGTACCCTCCCGGCCGCTTCTCGAGTCCTCGCGAGGAGGCATGCGATCCACGGACGGAGATAGGTTCCCTTCGGCTTGCTTTAGGATCGAAATTTTGTGCATCGCCGAGCTTGGAGCGGGGTCAAGAATCGAGCGCCTGTTCAACCGAAGCCGTCAACCGCTGCAGGCGCGTGGCGAGGTCAGCGTGCTCGTGCTCCACGGTTCCCTTGAGGCGAACGAGCTCGTCGGTGATTTCCATCGCCCCCAGGATCGCCACGCGGTACAGATCGAGCTGCGGAAGCGAGCGGCGCAGCGACCGCAGGACCGAATCGACGTGACCGGCCACGGCCAGAGTGTGCTGCGGGTCCGCCTCACTGCGCACATTGTAGCTCTCGTCCAGGATGCGGACCTGGATGCGACTCTTGGGGTCTGCCATCTCGCGCCTTTCCGGTGGGCGACGACGCTCCCGCAGGTGCGCCCGGGGCCGCTATCCGTTCGCCGAGAAGCGGACCCGCGTGAGCATGCCGCGGATCCTCTCTTCCAGGTGCCGTGCATGCGCCTCCAGCTCCTCGTTCTCGCGCGTGAGGCTCCGAATCGTCTCATCCTGCTGCAGGGGATCGATTTTCCCCTTGCGCAGCCGCCGGAACATCTCCTCGAGCTCGGCGTAGCGCTCCTCGAAGGCGCGCCTGTCGTCCCGTAGCTGGGCGTTCCGAACGACCAGCAACGTAACTTTTTTCTCGAGGATATCCAGAGCTTTGTAGGTGGGAAACAGGTCGGGTTGGTCCATGGCGCACGAGCCCGGCGCCCGTGCGCCCGGGGATCAGCGGAGGTGGATGCCGCTCTCGGCAAGCACGCCGAGAAGGCGGCGCGTGGCAAGCTCGACGTCGTCCTCCGTCAACGTACGCGCCGGACTCTGGAAGACAAGGCGCAGCGCGAGGCTGCGAAAGCCCGCGGGCACCGGCTCACCGCGATAGACGTCGAAGATCGTCGCCTGTTCGAGGTCGGCCGGGCCCGCCCGCCGAACGGTCTCCAGCACGCGCGCAGCCGGAACGGCATCGGGCACCACCAGCGCGAGGTCGCGCTCGACGTGCGGGTACGGAGAGACCCCGCCGAAGGTCCTCGCGCGCTTCGGGGACAGGAGGTGCTCGAGCGTCATCTCGCCCACGAACGTCGCCGCCGGGAGGTCGAGCGCCCGCTCGACGCGGGGATGCAGCCGCCCGGCGAACCCGATCGGAACGCCCCCGAGCACCACCTGCGCCTGCTGCCCGGGATGCAGCCAGGCACGATCGCCGCCCTCCCAGCTCACGTCCTCGATGTCGCCCAGCAGGGCCTCGAAGCGGCCCTTCACGTCGTACAGATCCGCGGCTGGCGGCCTGCCCCCCTCGCTCCAGTGCGCGGCTCGACGGGCGCCTGCCAGAACGATTCCCACCCGCACGCTCTCGTTCACGCCAGGCAGCGCCGGCAGCGAGCCGGGTTCGCGCCAACCGTTCCCCGCCTGCGGCGAGACATCCGGGCGCGCGTCCAGCGCAGACTCGAAGACGTGACCGATCTCGAAGAACGCCGCACCCACCGCGCCCCGCCGCAGGTTGTGGCGCACCGCCAGGATCAGCGTGGCCGCGAGCGTCGGGCGCAGCCAGCGCTCGTTCTGGGCCAGCGGGTTCGACTGCTCGATGAGGCGGCCCTCGTAGAATCCTGGCCCGAAGGGTGCCGGATCGAAGAAAGTGGGTGTGTACGCCTGGTCGAGGCCCAGCGCGCGAAGGCTCCGCGCCACGTCCGCGACCGAGCGTCGGCGCGCATCGCCGGCACGCGCCTGCAGGGGCAGCGGCCGAGCCGGAACCCGGCCATAGCCGATCCGGCGCGCCACCTCCTCGACCAGATCCACCTCACGCGCAAGATCGTAGCGATGCGGCGGCACGCGGACGCGCAGGTGGGCAGGCTCGCGGGCCACATCCAGCCCGGCTCCCGCGAGGGCCTCCGCCATCTCTTCCGGGGACAGATCCAGACCGGCCAGCGCGCGGACGCGCTCCGGGCGGAGAGCGAGGTCACGCTGCGGAGCGATCGCGGCGCCGGCGGTGATGGGAGAGTCGGCACGCGCCCCCCCTGCCCACGCGGAGAGCAGCTCCACGGCACGCGCCAGTCCGCCTGGCACCGCGACAGGATCGACCCCGCGCCCGAACCGGTGTGACGCCTCGGTTCGCATGCCGAGGCGCGCGGCGCTGCGGCGCAGGCGCGCGGGATCGAAGAAGGCGGCCTCCAGAAACACCTGGGTGGTCTCCTGCTCGACCTCCGTCTCCCTGCCTCCCATGACCCCGCCGATCGCGACCGCGCGATCGCGGTCGGCGATGACCGTCACGTCGGCCGGCAGGGAGCGCTCCTTGCCGTCCAGCGTCACCAGCGTCTCTCCCGGCTGCGCCCGCCGCACGCGGATCTCGGAACCGCGCAGCCGCTCGAGGTCGAAGGCGTGCAGTGGGGTGCCGCGCTCGAGGAGCACGTAGTTCGTGGCGTCCACCACGTTGTTGATCGGGCGCACACCGAGCAGCCAGAGGCGCTGGCGCACCGCGAGCGGGCTGAGCCCGACGCGGAGATCCCGGATCGCCACGCCGGAGTAATAGGGACATCCCTCTCGATCGAGCAGCGAGAGCGCCACCGGACAGCGGGTCACCTCCGAGTCGGCGTCGGGCTGGCGCGGCCCAGCGTCCACCGGGCGAGAGCCAGGGACCTCTTCGATGAACCACCCCAGCTCGCGTGCGACACCCACGTGACTCTCCCAGTCGGGCCGGTTCGCGGGCACGTCCAGGACGAGGATGGTGTCGTCGAGCGCGAGCCTCGGGGCGATCGGATCGCCGGGACGGCCGCCGTCGGGGTCCACCTCCAGGATCCCGCTGTCTCCCAGGAACTCCAGTCCCAGCTCGGGCGCCGAGCACAGCATGCCCTCGGAGCGCACACCGCGAATCTCGCTGACGCCCAGCTCCACGCCTTTGGGCAGGCGCGCGCCCGGAAGTGCCACCGCGTAGAACGCGCCCTCGCGGACTATGGGCGCTCCGCAGACGATCTGGCGCGCCGACCCCGCGCCAGTGTCCACGTGACAGACCTTGAGCCGGTCCGAGGCCGGGTGGGCGGCGACCGCGGCGACACGACCGAGGACGACGCTCTCCAGTCCGCGGTCGGCCCGGATCATCTCGTCCACCAGGAGCCCGAGCAGCGTCAGGCGCTCGGCGAGCGCGGCGGGTTCGGCGTCGAGGCCCGGAAGCAGCTCCGCGAGCCAGCGGCAGGAGACGCGCACCGGCGGCCTACGCGAGCTGCGCCAGGAAGCGCACGTCGTTCTCGTAGAAGAGCCGGATGTCCGGGATGCGGTGCTTGAGCATGGCCATGCGCTCGACGCCCGTTCCGAACGCGAACCCGGACACGCGCTCGGGGTCGTAGCCCACGGCCTCGAAGACGGCAGGGTGCACCATGCCCGAGCCCAGGATCTCGATCCAGCCCGAGCCCTTGCCCGTCGCGCAGCCGCGACCGCCGCAGAAGATGCAGGCGACGTCCAGCTCGGCGCCCGGCTCCACGAACGGGAAGTATCCGGGACGGAAGCGCAGCGCCAGGTCGGCGCCGAGGTACGCGCGCGCGAACTGCTCGAGCGTCCATTTGAGGTGGCCCAGCGTGATCCCTTCCTCGACCGCGAGCCCCTCGATCTGATAGAACACCGGCGAGTGCGTGGCGTCGGGTGCGTCGTTCCGGTAGCACCGGCCGGGCGCGATGATGCGCAGCGGCGGGGGCCGGCTCTCCATGGCGCGGATCTGGACGGGCGACGTGTGGGTGCGGAGCAGGAGCCCTCCACCCACGAAGATGGTGTCGCTCTCCTCCCGCGCGGGATGACCCTCGGGGATGTTGAGCGCCGAGAAGTTGTGGTAGGGAGTCTCGATCTCGGGCCCGCCGGCGACCTCGAAGCCAAGCCCGCGGAAGATCTCCGTGAGCTCCTCGAGCGCGCTGGCGAGGGGGTGCGGCAGTCCGATCCGGGGAGCGCGCCCGGGCAGCGTGACGTCCAGCCGCTCGGCTGCGAGCTCCCGCTCTTCGCGCGTCGCCAGCAGGCTCTCGCGCCGCGCCTCCAGCAGCTCCGTCAGCGCAGCCTTGATGCGGTTCGCCGCTTCGCCCACCGCCGGCCGCTCGGCCGGCTCCAGCGAGCCCAGTGCCTGCAGCTCGCGGGTGATGCGCCCCTTGCGGCCCAACCATCGGACCCGCAGCTCCTCGAGCGCCTCCGGCGTGCCCGCGCGCCCGAGCTCTTCCAGCGCCTCGGACTCGAGTGCGCTCAGACGCTCCCGAAGGCCGCCTTGCAAATCGAGTTCCAAATCAAGCGTGCTGCTCGGCGGGGGCGGCCAGGTGCTGTTTGGCCGTGTGCACGAGCTGGGCGAATCCCGCGGGGTCATCCGCGGCCATCTCGGAGAGAAGCCTGCGGTTCACTCGCACGTCGGCGGCCTTGAGGCCGTGAATGAACTCGCTGTACGACAGCCCGTGCAGGCGCGTTCCCGCGTTGATGCGCGTGATCCACAGCTTGCGGAACTCGCGCTTCTTGACGCGCCGGTCACGGTAGGCGAACGCGAGGCCGCGCTCGACGGTTTCCTTCGCGGGCACGTAGAGCTTGGAGCGGCCTCCCCGGAATCCCTTGGCGGCCTTGAGCAGCTTCTTGCGGCGGCGGCTGCGCTGGACGTTGTTCTTGACGCGTGACATCGGTCCTCCCCTGGTGGAGGGCTGGGGCGGTCAGCTCAGCAGCCGGTCCACGCGCTTCTCGTCGGACGCGTGGACATACGCGGTCTTCCGCAGCTTCCGCTTCCGGGCCGTGGCCTTCTTGGTGAGGATGTGGCGCAGGAAGGAGTGCTTGCGCTTGATCTTCCCGCCGGCCGTCCTCTTGAAGCGCTTCATCGCGCCCCGGTTCGACTTCATCTTCGGCATCTCAGTGCTTCCCCTTGGGGGCCACGATCATGCTCATGTTGCGGCCCTCCAGCTTGGGTGTGCTCTCCACGTTCCCGATTCCCTGCTCCCCGACGACGGTGGACACCCGGTCGAGCACCGCGCGCCCGTGCTCCGTGTGCGTCATCTCCCGCCCGCGGAACATCACCGTCACCTTCACCTTGTTGCCCTCCTTGAGGAACTCCACGACGTGGTTCGTCTTGAAGTCGAAGTCGTGGTCCTCGATGTTCGGGCGATAGCGGATCTCCTTCAGCTGCACGTTGTGCTGCTTCTTGCGCGCCTCCCGCTCCTTCTTGGCCGTGTCGTACTTGAACTTGCCGTAGTCCATGATCTTGCAGACCGGCGGACGGGCGGTGGGCGCGACCTCGACCAGGTCGAACCCCTTCTCCTCCGCGATGCGGAGCGCTTCGTCCACGGCGACGACGCCGAGCTGCTCGCCCTCGTCTCCGATGAGGCGGATCGGCGAGATGCGGATCTGGCGGTTGACGCGTGGCTCAGGTGCGATGGGGCGGATCTCCTTCGAGAGGGACCGTGTGGGGCCGGGCTCGCCGGCCGCGGAAAGGACGCCACAAACAAAAAGAGCGGGCACACGCCCGCCCGCTCCATACGATACGTCCTGCGCCGGCCCGGTCCGTGTGAGGGCGCCGGCGGCTAGGACGAGCTGCCTGGGTCAGGAGCACACGCTGCCGAGGCGAGAAGCGGGTCGCTTCTACTTGATCGTGCCGGCCAAGGTAGCCGCGGGCGCAGCGCCGTGCAATGGGCCGCCGCCGCCCGCCTCGCCCTCCGCCACCTCCCGCGCGACACGCTGCGCGAACGTCTCCAGATCCTCCGTGCCCGCCTCGCCCTCGTGCCGCCGCCGCACCGAAACGGTCCCCGCCTCCCGCTCGCGTTTCCCGACCACGAGCATGTACGGAACCTTCTGCAGCTCGCCGTCGCGGATCTTGTAGCCCACTCCCTCCCGGCGCCGGTCCACGTCGACGCGCGCTCCGCGGCCCCTTAGCCGCTCCGCAACCGTGTCGGCGTACTCGAGGACGTCGTCGCTGACGGGGATCACCACGGCCTGCACGGGTGCGAGCCAGAGGGGGAAGGCACCCGCATAGTGCTCGATCAGGATGCCGAAGAACCGCTCCATCGAGCCCAGCAGCGCGCGATGGATCATGTACGGGCGATGCTCGCGCCCGTCCTCCCCCACGTAGGTGAGGCCGAAGCGCTCCGGCAGCACGAAGTCGAACTGGATCGTGCTGCACTGCCACTCGCGTCCGATCGCGTCCTGGAACTTCAGGTCGATCTTGGGACCGTAGAAGGTCGCACCCCCGGCGTCCTCCTCGTAAGGCAGGCCCGCGCGCTCGATCGCCGCGCGCAGGGCCTCCGTGGGCGCCTCCCACTCCTCCGGCGTCCCCGCCGCCTTGTCCGGATCGCGCGTGGACAGATAGGCGTTGAACTTCTCGAAGCCGAAGGCACGCAGGAGATCCACGCAGAAGTTCAGCACGCGGTCGATCTCCTCGGGCATCTGGTCGGGACGGCAGAACAGATGGGCGTCGTCCTGCGTGAACCCGCGCACGCGCATCAGCCCGTGCAGCACGCCGCCGCGCTCGTAGCGGTAGACGGTGCCCCACTCCGCGTAGCGCAGGGGAAGGTCGCGGTAGCTGCGCGGCCGGCTGCGATAGATGAGGATGTGGAACGGGCAGTTCATGGGCTTCAGGTAGTACTCCTGCCCGTCGTCCATCTCCATCGGCGCGTACATGTTCTCGCGGTACCAGTCGAGGTGGCCGCTGGTCTGCCACAGCCACGAGCGCCCGAGGTGCGGCGAGTACACGAACTCGTAGCCTCCCGCCTCGTGGCGCTGCCTGGCGAACTCCTCGATCCGCCGGCGGATCATGCCGCCCTTGGGATGCCACAGCACGAGCCCCCCGCCGACCTCCGGCTCGATGCTGAAGAGGTCCAGCTCCTTCCCCAGCCGGCGATGGTCGCGCAGCCGTGCCTGCTCCAGCTGCGCGAGATGCGCCTCCACCTCGTCGGGGGTGCGGAAGGATGTCGCGTAGATGCGCTGCAGCATCTCCTGGCGCTCGTCCCCTCGCCAGTACGCCCCGGCGACGTTCAGCAACCGGAACGTGCCGGGACGGATGCGGCCGGTCGAGGCCAGGTGCGGTCCCCGGCAGAGGTCGGTGAACTCCCCCTGCTGGTAGAACGAGAGCCGTTCCTCCTCGGGCAGGTCCTCGATGAGCCGCACCTTGTAGGTCTCGCCCCGGGTGCCGACGAATTCCAGCGCCTCCGGGCGCGGAAGCTCGAAACGCCGGATCGGCAGGTCCTCCGAGATCGCGCGCTCCATCTCGGACTCGACGGCACGCAGGTCCTCGGGCGTGAGCTGTCGGGGAGCCTCGATGTCGTAGTAGAAGCCGCTCTCGATGGGTGGGCCGATTCCCAGGCGCGCCTCCGGGAAGAGACGCTTGACGGCCTGGGCCATCAGATGCGCCGACGAGTGGCGGTAGACGTAGAGCCCGTCCTCCGAGTCGGCCGTGACGATGGCGATCGCGGCGTTGGCCTCCACAGGTCGATCGAGGTCCGTCAGGTCTCCATCCAGGCGGGCCGCGACGGCGTCGCGCGCGAGCCGCCGGCCGATCGAGGCGGCCACCTCACGCGGGGTGACGCCGCGGCGGTACTGCCGCACGCTTCCGTCAGGAAGCGTGACCGCAATCTCTTCGGCGGTGGCCGGGGTCTTCGAGTCAGGGGAGGAGTTCATGGGGCGGGAAAGTTAGGAGCGGCCGAACGTTAATTGAAGGCACGGCCGGGAGATCGATTCGCGTCGCCGCCGCTAGCCTCCGGCATTGCCGTCCCAGAGGAAGCGGCGGAAATCCACGCGGCCCGCGCGGTCCAGTCGCACGCCCTCATCCCTCAGCAACTGCGCCTGGATCCGCGCCCCGAGCCCGCGCGAGCCGGCGCTGATCCGCCCATCCGAGTTGATCACACGCTGCCAGGGAACGTCGGCGCAGGCGGGGAGAGCGTGCAGAGCCCATCCCACGCTGCGCGCCGACCGCGGGGAGCCCAGCAGGGCGGCGACCTGTCCGTATGTAGCGACGCGACCGCGGGGGATGCGCCGAACGACCTCGTAGACGCGCTCGAAGAAGGACGCACCGGTCGCCCGCGCCGGCGCGGACCCGTCACGGTTCCGGCGACGCGTCCCCACCACCTTCGACGGCGGTGGCGCCGTCCTCGCTGCGCGCACGACCGGGATCCTGGGGAAAGAGCGGGATGTACTCGACGCGCTCGTGCGGGCTCGAGTCTACGTAGCCAGGCTCGGGCGGAGCGTCACGCGCGATGGACGTCAGGCTGCGCGGGACCGTGATGCGCCCGCCCATCTCCTCGATCTGGCGGTACGTCAGGATGAAGGAGTCCACGAGCTGCTCGTCGCCCCGGCGGAACTCGAAGAGCCTGCGTTCCTCTCCGATCCGCACGATCGCGCGCTGCAGCTTGAACTCGCGGTTCGGAGGGAGCTCGAAGATGCGGTCGGGATACTGGCTGAAGGCGCCGTCATCCCCCGGCGAGAAGACGCGCAGCGTGAGCGACGTCACCGTCCGGTTGTCGATGGTCACGTCGTAGGTGCGGACGCAAGCAGCCGGGATCGCGCCGGCGAGCGCCGCGAGCGCCGGGAGCGCCACGGCGAGGGGGCGGAACCGAGCGCGTCGGGGTGGGATCATGCTCCCCAAGATACCGGGCGAAAGCCGGCCGCACGAATAGCGGAAGAGAGGCGTCTCTCCCGGCGTACGATATTCCTCGACCGAGCCCGATCGTCGAGGCCCGAATCCTCGTTCACCACCTGGAGGTCAACCGTGAAACGTCTTCTCCTGACCGACGATGCCTGGTCGACGTTCATCCTGCGGGTTCTGCTCGGACTGGTGATGTGGCCGCACGGCGCGCAGAAGCTGCTCGGGCTGTTCGGCGGATTCGGATTCTCGGCTACGATGGGCTTCTTCGGGCAGCAGGGCATTCCCGCCCCCCTGGCCGTGCTCGTGATCGTCGGCGAGTTCTTCGGCAGCCTCACGCTGATCGTCGGACTGCTCACCAGGGTGGCGGCGTTCGGCATCGCCTGCGTGATGCTGGGTGCCGTGTTCCTGGTGCACGCAGCGAACGGGTTCTTCATGAACTGGAGCGGGCAGCAGGCGGGCGAGGGATTCGAGTACCACCTGCTCGCCTTCGCCATCTGCCTGGCCTTGATGATCGCGGGCGGCGGACGACTCTCCGTCGATCGGGCCCTCACGCGCCGGGCGGGAACCGGCGGCTAGCGGACGGCTCCGGCCCGCGCCGCCGCCGCTGCGTCTTCGTCCCCACGTTGGTGGGAAGAGGCCGCGAGCGCGTCACGCAGCTGGGCCAGCGTGACATTGCCGCCCGTGCACACGAGCGCCACGCAGCGGCCCGCCAGCGAGTCCCTGAGGCGGAGCGCAGCCGCAAGCGGAGCCGCCCCAGCAGCCTCCGCGAGCGTGCGTGCCCACGCGATCATCCCCGCCATGGCGTGGCGGATCTCGTCGTCCGTGACGAGCACGAAGTCGTGAAGGTGCTCGCGCAGGATCCGTTGCGGCATCTCGAAAGCGGTGCGCGTCGCGAGGCCTTCCGCGCACGTCGCCATCCCGGCCGCGAACAGACTTCCCGCCTGCCACGAGCGGTGCGCGGCAGGCGCAGCCTCCGACTGGACGCCGATCACGCGCATGGCGGGACGCATCGCCCGCGCCACGATGCAGGCGCCAGCCGCCCCGCTCCCTCCCCCCACGGGGACGATCACCGTATCCACGTCCGGCTGCTCCTCGAGGATCTCGAGGGTGAGGGTGCCGACTCCCTCGATCAGCAGCGGCTCGTTGCCGGAATGCACGTAGCGCAGGCTGCGGTCGGTCGCCATGCTCTCGGCGAACTCCCGGGCCTCGTCGAAGTCCCTCCCGTGCTCGACGATGCTCGCGCCCAGATCGCGGATCGCCAGCAGCTTGAGGGGATTGGCTCCGATGGGCACGCACACCGTGGCCTCCACGCCGAAGCGCTTCGCTGCGTACGCGATCGACTGCCCGTGATTCCCCGTCGAAGCGGTGACGAGTCCTGCGCGGCGCTCGGATGCGTCGAGGCGGGAGACCAGGTTGACGCCTCCGCGCACCTTGAAGGCGCCAACCGGCTGGTGGTTCTCGTGCTTGACGAACACGTCGGCGCCGAGGAGACGCCCGAGCGCGGGACAGGGATGCAGGGCGGTGGGCGCAAGATGTCCAGCGATGGTCGACCGAGCCTCGAGCACCCCCGAAAAGCTCGGCCGCTCGGCGGTCACTGCCGCGGAGACGCCGCGCGCGCGGTCACCGAGGAGCGTCGATCGATTTCGTGATGCAGTGGACCTGGCCCGAGGTGAGCCGATCGCTGCGGACAGGCACGACCTCAAAGCCGCGCCCCGCCCAGACCGTAGCAGCCGCGGCCTCGTGACGCGAGTGCTGAACGAACACCGGCATCAGGACCTTGCCATTGACCATGAGGACGTTCAGGTAGGTGCGCCAGACGCGGTCGCGTCCCGAGACTCCGGGACAGCTGTCTGGAGCCACTCTCGCCGATCCTTTCGGACAGTTCGAGGGCATCGGAACACGCACGATCCGGATGGGCTGCCCAGTCTGCGGGTCCGTCAGGCCGGAGAGCTTCTGGGCGACGTTCCTCTCCAGGATGGCTCGGTTGGTTCGATCCTGGGCCGCCTGATATTCGCCCACGAGCAGCGTCGTCCGATCCGCCCACGACAGGTACACGTCGACGTGGCCCGTCGCGAAGTCCCGTAGAGACTCGACGATAACGGTCTTTCGGCACCCCAGCTCCGCGCCCAGGATGCTCTTGATCTCGGCCTCCGAGTACTGCGGGTTCTGTCCGAGCACCACGGACCCTACGACGCAGAGGCCGCCGCCGTTCGGCAAGAAGTTCCCGCCTTCGATGCGAAGGTTCATGCGACTGAGCGGCAGGTCCAGCCGGCGGGCGAGGTCCGCCGGCTGTGCATCATCTCGCGGGCGCTGCGGATAGTACAGGGCGTCTTCGAGGAGCAGGTCCTGCGATGCAATCTCGCGTACGAAGAAGGGCGCGAAATCGCGCACCCAGAAGGCATCGAACCTGTAGCCCTGAAACCAGTTGACCATTGTCCGCGAGATTCCCGTGTAACTCTCGAACTTGGCCCCGCACGTGGCCAGTTGAGCGGCCTCGTCGTAGGGCCCTGCGGGCAGGTAGACGTAGGCTTCCGCCCCCGTGTCGATCGTCTCGCGGATGATAGTCATCCATATCCTGTCGAGCTCGTCGATGCCGGTCGCGCCCGGCTTGCAACGCCAGACGACGACCACTCCCTCGACGGGGTCGGCTTCGTTCGCGGCGATGACGCGCGGAAGGGTCTCGGCCGCTGTGGGCAGCGTGCGTCGAAAGCGCGCGTCACGAGGGTTCGCCCGATACCGCGCGGCGATCTCCGCAACCTCCTCGTGCCACGGCTGCACGGCGTGCGGCGGGACGTCCTGCGCCCCCGCGGAGGGGCCTGTCCCCGCGGCCGCCAGGGCCACGGCGAGGATGCTCCAGATCTTCGCTACGCCTGCGTGCCTCATCACATCCTCCGTTTGTCGCGATCCGTCATCGCCAGGTCACCCGAGTGACGGCGCCTGACAAACATGAAGCGTCCTGTCGAGGGTCCGGTGACAGCCCCGCGCTCGACCTCACAGTGGCCAGCGGCGGCCCTGGATGAGGCTCGGAACGTGGATGGAAATCGGGCGTAGACTCGGACTAGTTCCAAAATGGAACGGGTCGCCATCACGCCTGCGACCCGTTCCAGACTGCGCCTGCGTTGGTGGAGCTGATCGGGATCGAACCGACGACCTCCTGAGTGCGATTCAGGCGCTCTCCCATGCTGAGCTACAGCCCCGGAGAGCAAAACGTAATCTCAGGCCACGCGCGCCTCAAGGGCACACGCAGGCGCCCACGCGCTGCCGGGGCCCGCGAGGCGTGCGAGATCGGTGAGCGCGTAGAGACCCGTTGCGGCGGGTATGCCTCGACGTGCTGTGCGAAAGAACTCTAATCGACGAGCATCAACCTATGATTTTGCAACCAGTTACATGGCAAGATGCAAACTATTGACTTCCCGCCGCGCTCGGGTATACTTGCGTCGTGTTTGGGGAGGAGGATGGGCTTGAGGCCGCCTAGCGGCCTCAAGCCCTCGGGTGGAGGAGAGATCGAGCCGGGCGCTGCCCGGCTTTTTTCGTTTGGATGCATTCTCCAGGGCGTACCCGGCAGCCCACCGGCGCTCGCAGAAACGAAGGCCTGGGCTCCCCCCTACCGATGCATCACGTCCCAGCGCGAGGCGGCCGCGCGAAGCGCGAGCCAGGCCTTTCGCCTGCCCGTCAGCGAGACACGCCGCTGCACCACCTCCCCGCCCGCACGCTCGATCTTCTCCAGCAGATCCCCGTAGATCCCCACTAGCGCCGCCGGACAGAAGCGATTCCGTCCCTCGAGCAGCGGCAGCAGCTCACGGCCGCTGCGCAGGAGGGTACGCGCGCGCTCGGCCTCGAAGCGCACGAGGGAGTCGAGCGCTGTGTTCGGCACCCCCCTCCCCAGTTCTCCCGGCTCCACGCCGAAGCGACGCAGGTCCTCCTGCGGCAAATACACGCGGTCGCGCAGGGCGTCCTCCCTCACGTCGCGCAGCACGTTGACGAGCTGCATGCCGAGCCCCAGATCGATCGCCCTGTCGCGGGCCGGGGCGTCGTCGCGCCCGAAGATCGGCAAGCACAGCAGCCCCACCGACGAAGCGACGTCGAAGCAATAGGCGCGGAGCTGCCCGAACGTCTCGTACCTGCCGGTCGTGAGATCGCGCTCCACCCCCGACAGCACGGAGAGGAAGTCCTCGCGCCGGATGCCGAAGGAGCGCACAGCGTGCTGCAGCGCGCGGTCGCCGACCGCCGCGGGCTCGCCCTCGTACACCTCGTGGA
>JACCXV010000188.1 GCA_013696835.1 Gemmatimonadota bacterium
CGGAAGCGCGGAAGCTGGGGACCGCGGGTCGCTCCTCGATGCGCAAGGAGGAGCTGCGGCGCGCGGTAGACCGCAGGAAGGGTCGGCGGGGTTGAGAGCCGTGCGACGAATGTTGCTGGTGGCCGCGAACCTGGCCGTGCTCGCCTGCGGCCGGAAGCCCGACATCCACGAGGGGCCCGTGGACCCTTCGGCCCTGTGGGCCGTGCCCGACTCCTTCGCACTCGAGATCGACACGGAGGGTTACCACTGGCCGACGGGGATCGCTTTCGTGCCGAACCCCGGAAGCGCGCCGCAGGATCCGCTCTACTTCGTCACCGAGCTCGGTGGTGCCGTGAAGGTCGTCACCAACGAGCGGAAGGTGCACGTGTTCGCCGAGCCTTTCTTCCGGCGGAAGCCGCAGAAGGATCTGCCCGAGCCCGAGGGCGAGACGGGCATGGCGGGGATCTGTCTCGCGCCCGAGCATGGTTACGTGTTCGTCACGTACGCCTACCGCGACTCGTCTAACGTCCTGCGGAACGGGATGGTGCGGTTCCACTCCACGCCCGGCACGTTCTCGCTGAAGCCGGACGGGCGCCGCGAGTTCGCCGACGTGCTGGGCACGTACGAGTCCGCCGTCTCGCACCAGATCGGGCACTGCCAGGTCGACGGAGACGTGCTCTACGTGGGGGTCGGCGAGGCGGAGAAGCCGTTCCTGGCGCAGCGGATGGACACGATCCTGGGCAAGATCCTGCGCATGAGCCTGGACGGCGACCCCTTGCCCGAGAACCCTTTCGCCGAAGACGGCGCACGTTCGAAGGCTGCCAACTACGTGTTCGCGCGCGGCCTCCGCAACCCGTTCGGACTCGAGCTCGTGGACGGCCGGCTCTTCGCTGCGGACAACGGCCTCCACATCGACCGCTTCCTCGAGGTCCGTCCCGGCGAGAACTATCTCTGGGACGGAACCGATCTGAGCACGGGCACGAACGCCGCGGCGGTCTTCTCCCCGAGCGTGGCGCCCGTTCAGATCGAGTACCACGCGGGCGGGACGGCGGGACTTCCCAGCTCCTTCGACGGCCGCTTCCTCGTGGCTCTCTCGGGAGAGGCCCCGGGAATCCTCAGCTGGGCGTACGACTTCGACGCCGCGCGTGTGAGCAGCGTGCCCGAGTACGTGCTCGAGTACCGCGGGCGGCCCAGCGTGTACCAGGCCGTGGTGGGGCTCGCCATCGGCCCCGACGGGCTCTACTTCGTGCCGATCATGCCAGTGGGCGGACGTAATCCGATCTACCGCCTGCGGTACGATCCGGCGCACGCGCACCCAATTCGGCTGGCTGCCGACGCCAATCCCCTGCGCCTCATGCGCAAGAAGGGCTGCCTCGGGTGCCACCGCCTGAACGGCGAGGGAGGCACGGCCGGGCCGGCGCTGGACGGAGGCACGCTCGTACCCCGAATCCAGCAGCGTCTGGAGTCGGAGGCGTACCTGACCGCGGTCAAGGACGTTGATCTGCTGGAGTCGGAGCCGTTCCCCGCGTACGCCCAGCAGCGGCAGGCGGTGCTCACCGCGGAGGGGCGCGAGAAGGTGCGGCTCTGGATGAAGCTGCACATCCTGGAGCCGCGCTTCGACAATCCCGGCAGCATGATGCCGAACCTGGGCCTGTCGGAGCGCGAAGCCGGGCTCATCACGGACTACCTGATCGGGACTGGCGGCGGTCGGACCGCCGGGCTGGAGCGGCGAGCCACGGCCTGGGTGAACCAGCGCTTCCCCACCGCGCGCACTCGTTTGCCCGCGGCGTTCGGGGCCGGCTTCGGCTCGGCGGTTCTGCTGGCGGCGATCCTGACAGCCGCCTGGCGGCTGCGGCCGCGCAGGAGGCGTCGGCGGTGGTGATGCAGGGGTGCATCAGGGAATCGCGACGAGATCCTGCTGGGGAGGAATCAGGTACTCGGCGCCCGCGGGAGTGACGACGGCCATCTCCTCAACCGAGATCGTCTTCGTCGCCTCGCCCGGCGCTTCGCTCTCCCCCGCCCACGCCCAGCTGAAGAAGCCGTCGAACGCGAACACGTGCCCCGGCCCCAGTCTGCGCAGCGCATCCCCACTGGGCGGCGCCGCCCTCTGGGCTCCCCCGAGCGACGGCCCCACGTCGTGCGCCCAGTACCCGACGGGGTGTCCCGTGCTCCAGGGCACGGGGAGGGACCCGACGCTCGCCATCCAGTCCCGCTGGGCCTTGTCGACGTCGTAGCCGCGCACCCCCGGGCGCATGGCTTCGAACGCAGCGCGACCCCCATTCCTGCCGTTCTCCCACCTGCGCACCGCCTCGGCGGGCGGCTCGCTCTCACCCTCCCGCAGCACGTACGCGAAGCGCTGGATGTCGGTGCACCAGATGCCCCACACCTTGATGCCGAAGTCCGTCTGGACGATGTCCCCGCGCTGGATCACGCGGTCGGTGGCGTGGGAATGGCCCCGGTCGGGGCCGGAGTTCACGTTCGGGTTCTGCTGCGGCGCCCACGCATCCTCGACGCCGAGCTCCGCCATCCGGCGCTTGAGATGGCGCGCGACATCCGAGTCCCGCGTCTTCCCCGGGATCACGTGCTCGTAGGCCTCGAGCTCCAGCTTCGCGGTCAGCTCGGCCGCCCGGCGCAGGATCTCGACCTCCTCCGGCAGCTTCACCGACAACCACTCGGTCACGAGCTCGTCGGCCGACACGAGCCGCGCGGTCAGCTCTGGGCCCAGGGCCTTCTCCAGCGCGAGGCGCTGCGTGTGGGACAGACCATCCGCAGCGGCGCGCGTGGTGGAGGAGTTGACGGCGATGCGAGCCGGGCCGCCGCGGCGGAGCTCCTCGGTCGCCCGCGCGTACACGTCCACGCCGCGCTCGATCGAGACGACCGAGTCCACGACCCCCACGTCCCGGAGCGCCGTCGCCTCCCCCGAGGGCGAGACCGCCAGCGACCGCAGGCCCGCGGGCGACCGCAGGAACAGGAAGATCGCAGTCCCCCCCGCATTCTCCCCCCCCACGTGAAGGG
>JACCXV010000202.1 GCA_013696835.1 Gemmatimonadota bacterium
GACATGCACACTCGAGTCCACAGCGACGGCACCTGGATAAATCTCCGCGTGCAGAACGAAAGGACCCTCTTCCCGGGAAGGCGTGCACGTAAAGCCGGTTTCGAACGGCCAAACGAGACTGTGCTGCGCCAGGAACTCTCCAAATCTCAGGCGCGAGACGACTGGAATCCCCACGAGCGCCTGACTTCCGACCGATCCCGAAGTCCAAAGCTTCCATACCGAATGAGCATACCGTTTGCGGTCATGCAGCCAGCGCTCCACCGCGCGAAACTCGGGGAGTATGTGGCCTGCGCCCGTCACAAAGGGGAATCGAGGCTTTGTCCCCTTGAGCATCGGCGTCTCCTCTGTCGGAGGGCACCCCCAGAAAGGCCCTGGAGGTGAGCCGATCCGCCCGTTCAAATGAGAAGCGGTGCGGAAGCGGTTGTTTCTGTTCCGCTTGTCATCTTCGATCTCAGACGCGAGGACCCTCCACCCCGCGCGCCACGTCGAACTCTCGCTTGCCAGGCCGAGTGCCGCCGAAAACCCGCGAGGAAAACCGTACGGAAAGTCGAATCCTAGGAGAACTCGCCGTCGATCGGCCACATCCTCGCGGACGAGCGCAGAGAGCCGTTCCTCGGCTTGCCTTCGCGTGCTCGGGTTATCGAGGCTCTCGAGCATGCCGCTGCCTGTGCGTTTCCCATGAGCGATCCATATGCTGTTGCGTCCGGTGACTGGCGTGCTGGCACCACTCCAGTCGATCATCAGATACGAGTCGAAGAGCGTCACGCCTGTTCCTCGAGCCCCGTCCTGCGGTATCTCGCGTAGACCAGCTGGAAGACCCCATATGCCATCAGACCAATGGCGACGATTGCCAGCAGCCAGGGGCCCATCGGCTGCCGTTCAATGGTCGTCAGCGCGCCCTCGAGCCCCTTCGCCTCGTTCGGGTCGGCCTGGCGGGCGGCGTTGATCAGGAAGCTCGCGATAAGGCCGAACGTGACGCCGCGCGCGGCGAATCCGAAGCGGCCCGTGCGGGTCGCCCACTGCTCCGCCGCGGAGGACATCTCGCGCAGCTTCAGGCGCTTCCTGAACTTCGCCTTGTACGCCCGGACGAACTGGTACAGCGCCACACCGAGCACGATCAGCCCCACCGCTGCGACGAGCCAGCGCCCGTGCGGCTGACTCATCAGCCGTGCGGTCCAGTCGCGGTACGGTTCGCGGGTGGCTCCACCGCCACCGCTGCCGAGCGCGAGGCGGCCGGCGGCGAACGCGAGCGAGAGGTAGATGAGCCCGTTCAGGACGAAGAACGCGCGCAGGCCGAGATCCTTGAAATCCGAGCCCCGACCCTCGGGATCCAGGAATCCCTGCACGAGCCTCCACAGCACGTATCCCGCGAGCCCCACCGCGACGACAGCCAGCGCGACGCGGCCGAACGGCTGCTCCAGGATGGTTCCCAGGGCTCCACGCGTGCCCTTCGTCTCTCCGCCCGGACCCATCGCCGCGCGCGCCGCCAGCGCTCCCACGAGGATGTACACCACGCCCTTGGCGGCGTAGCCGAAGCGGGCGAGCCAATCCACCCAGCGCCCCGGCTTCGGCCGGTTCTCGGGCGTGTTCACGTACTCTACCCGGATGGGACTCGAGCTCACCCAGCCCATGAGCGTTGACCCTCCTTCCGCAGTTCCACAGGTATACGCGACGGCGACGCGACTGCGTGATCCTTCGCCATGACCATCTCTTCGGACGAGCAGGGTGTGTGAATCCCGAGCTTGATGCATCCGTTCGAAACGCCGCCTTCGGCTTCCTCAACGAGCAGCGGTTGATCCGCGGGGGCGAGAGCCTCCCGTACAAGGTTCTCACCGAGGGCTTCCTCTACGAGGGCCGTAGAGTTCCCCTCATGGGGCCGCAAGGAATCTTCAAGCCCGCCGTCCTGCCTGACATGCCTCTCAGCATCACCACGGTTCCCGTTGTACTCGGAAGAGAACGGCCCTATCAGGACGAACTTGGCGCCGACGGGCTCCTCCGCTACAGGTATCGAGGCGTGGATCCAGGACACCGTGACAACCGCGGTCTCGTGCTCGCGATGGAACGACAGGCGCCCCTCGTCTATCTGCACGGAGTCGTTCCGGGCTGGTACATCCCGGCCTATCCCGTCTTCATCGTCGGAGCCGACCCGGCGAGCCTCACGTTCACCGTCGCGGTTGACCAGCAACCCAACTTCGTCGCGCGCCCGTCGGGGCAGGCGTTCGGCGTGGAAGAGAATCTGGTGCGCTCCTACGTGACGCGCGTCACCATGCACCGCATCCACCAGCACGCATTCAGGCAGCGTGTGCTGCTGGCCTATCAGGAGCGGTGCGCGATCTGCAGCCTGAAGCACCACGAGCTGCTCGAGGCGAGCCACATCCTTCCCGACGGTGATCCGCGCGGAGAACCGGTCCTGCCGAACGGTATCGCGCTCTGCAACCTGCACCACGCGGCCTTCGACCGGCACGTGCTGGGCATCCGCCCCGACCTGACGGTGGACCTGCGGCTCGACATTCTCCACGAGTCCGACGGACCGATGCTCCGCCACGGCCTGCAGGGCTTTCAGGGCGCTCGCGTGAGCGTGCCCCGACCGACGCACCAGCAGCCGAATCGGGAGTTCCTGGAGGAAAGATACGCGCTGTTCAGGAAGGCGAGCTGACGCTCCAGCTTCCTGCAAAGCTCACGTCCGGGAAGCGCAGCTGCTGGTCGTGGCCGTCGTCGAGGGGAGGGCCGGGCAGCTCGATCACGGTGCAGCTCGGACAGGCGGCGCGGGCGGCGTCGGCCAGCTCGGTGTCGTCCGAGAAGAGCATGATCTGCCGGTCCAGGGCAGCCTCGCTCAGGATCTGAAGCGCAAGCTCGCGGCGGGGCTCGTCGAACCTGGCGAACGGATCGTCGAGGAGCAGCGGGGCCTCACCGGTGGTGGGGTCGAGCAGTCGCGCGACCTCCAGCCTCTCGACGAGATAGATCTGGTCCTGCGTGCCCCTGCTCAGCTCGCTCACCGACACGAAGCGGCCCGTCTCGGGGGCGAGTACCTGAATCCTGAGCTCGTCGTCAACCACCGCCTGGCGATAGCGGCCGCGCGTGATCCGCGGAAGGTTCCTCCGCAGCGCCGCGTTCAGGTGCGGCGCGAACTCCTGGTGCACCTCACGCGCCGCCTGTTGAAGCGTCGCGCGCGCGAGCACCACGGCCTTCCTGGTCCTTTCAAGGCGATCGATCCTGCCTGCGAGCTCCTCGAGCCGCTCCTCCAGCTCCGCGGGGTCGGCAAGCTTCGTCTCGCGATCCGCGATCAGCGTGCGCAGCCTTTCCACGTCGGCACGCAAGCGGGTGCCCTCCTCCCCATTTCTTCGGCGGGCGGCTTCAAGGCTCTCACGGGATGCGGGGTGTGCGTGAGCCTCATCCGGTGCGCCCAGCTCCCCATGTCGCGCGGCATGCCCACTCAGCAGCCGGGCGGCTTCGTCGTGCCGGCGCTCCAGCTCCGCGCGCGTCCGCCCACCCAGCAGCTCCTGCAGAGCCGCCTCCGCGTCCTTCGCTCGCCTGAGGCGTTCGGCGTCCGCGCGAGCCCGCCTCACGTTCAGATCGAACTCCGCAGCCGCTGCCGCCGGCGCGGACGTGTCGATCCCGATCGCTACATAGGCCCCCACCAGATCGGACCTCGTGCGGTGCCGTTCACGGCGGCTCGCCGTCAACGCTCGCTCGGGCTCGCGCGTGAGCTCGATGTCCTTGGTCAGCGCGCTCAGGCTGGCGGCTGCCTCGTCGTGCCGCACGCGCTTGCCGCACGCCACGAGGTACGCCTGCGACCTGTCCTCGAGGTCCTGAATCGGCGGAACGCCGAAGCGGTCCAGCAGCTCGTGCAGATCGCGCGCGGTCGCGCTGCGTGCCGCCTCACGTTCCGCAGCGAGCCTCTGCCGCTCCTCCTCGCGCGTGTGGCCGGCAGCGATCACCCGGTCCTCGTCGCCGACGCGGTCGTCGAGCTCCTCGATCGACCGCGCGGACAACGCCGCCAGCGCCTCGCCGAGCTCCCGCCGCGCGTTACCGGACCGGCGCGCACGAACTGCACGCAGCAGCAGAGCGGTGGCAATCAGGAGCCCCGCGTAGCCCGCGACATGGACCCTGAGTCCCGTCGCCACCGCGGCCAGGGCCACGACGAGCGCTGCGATCAACCAGCCCTTCCAACTCAGCCAGCGCGGGTCCCAACCACTCATGGATCCAGCTTCCGCCAGCCCTTCCAGCCGCGGGCGCTGCTCGCGAAAGCGCGTGACGAGCGGATCCCTCCGGGGAATCGGCACCGGAGAAAAGTCCCTCTGCTCCAGCATCGCCGCGAGCCGCCCGCGGAGCTCCAGGACCTGCGAGCGGCCCCCCGTGTCCACCCCGGCGTGCGCGGCGAGCGAATCGAGCTCGTACGCAAGCGACCGGTGCGCGCTCTCCAGCTCCTGCAGCCGCGATTGGACAGCGGCCCAGCCCTCCTCCTCGCGCGCTAACCGCTCCTCCAGGCGCTCGATTCCTTCGCGCAGGCTCATGACCTCCGCGATTCGCGACTCGGGGATGCTGAGCGGGTCCGCGGGAACGTCGCGCGCGGCCGCCTCGAGATCGTGCACCTTCTGCAACCGGCGGTCCAGCTCGTCATGCGTCAACCGAAGGAACGCCTGCTCCACCGCCATCCCCTCGCTCTCGAGCTCTGCAAGGACGCGCTCACGCTCCTGGAGCTGTCGCGCCCACTCCGCGACCTGGTCCCGAACGCTCCTGCACGCGGAAAGCGCCTCCTCGAGATCCCGGCGCTGGCTGATCGCGGTAGCCAGCGCACCGCCAGCCAGCTGTCCCATGTGGCCGGCATGCACGCCGAGCACACCGCCCAGGAACTTCGAGAGGATCTCGTTCGCATCCTCCACGCCCACGTCCTGCCTGCCGCTCTCGATCGCCTTCCGCAGGGCGAGGACCAGATCTTCGGAATGCTGTACGGCTGCGACCACCGCCTGATCCATGCAGCACGCCTCGCGGAACTCCTCGAGATCGATCCCGAGCAGATAGCGACCCAGCCGCACGTCGTCCTTCTTGCCGCGGACCTCGGCCGAGAGATCCGCGCCGGTCTCCGCATCGAGCAGCCTGACGGAATGCGCTGAGAAGTCCCACTCGATCCGCAGCGAACGGCCGCGAGCCTCGCGCACCAGCGCGTTGATCCCGTAGTGTCCGCCGTCCCATGGGGCGCAACGGTCCTTCAGCGACTGCCCCGACTGCTTCCGGCGCTCCTCCTTGGCGAAGCCGAAGAGCGCACGCACGACGGCCTGATGGACGGTCGTCTTCCCCGCTTCCTGCTCGCCCAGCACGACGTTCAAACCCTTTCCGAAGACGATCCGGCGCCGCAGCCGCCGGAAGCCGCGGATGTCCAGCTCCTCAATCCACATGCAGAACGTCCTTGCGGCCCGCGACTGCGCGGAGCCCCGCGATCAGAGCGAGCTCCACGACCTCCCGTTCCTCCCCCTCCGAGGCGTCGAGCCGCTCCGTCAGGATCTTGACGAAGCGCCCGACCGCGGTCGGCTGGCGCGCGAGGGAGGCGTAGTCGTAGGCCGGCGTCGTGAGATCCCGCACCACCAGCTCGGCATAGGCGGCCCTATGACGGGCGACCAGTGCCTCGCCGTCGATCTCGCAGTCCGCCGAGATCTGCCCGACCAGCTCCAGCCGGAGACAGGTTGCCGCGGGCTCGGGATCGTTCAGGGCGCGCGCGACAGCCTCCTCGACGGCCGCGCTCGACGTGGCTTCGGCGCAGCCGACCCTGCGCTCGAGGTATCGCCGCCGGTTGACCTCAACCAGGCGCGCCTCGCAACCCTCTGTCCCGACGTCCGCAACCGCGACGGCGTGCATGCCCATCTCGCCCCACCCGAGCGGCTCGGGCGATCCGGGATAGACCACGACCCCGTCGATGGAAGCCGCATGGATGTGGCCCGAGAGGCACAGCGCGAAGCCGGCGCGGCGCACCGCCTCCGGCGTGAAGGAGCAGTAGGCCACACCTCCCGTCAGGTAGGCGGGCACGTTTCGCGAGGTGCCGTGCAGCAGCAGCAAGTGCGTGCGGCCGTCGTCGGGCACGCGAAATGTGTCGAGGAAGCCGGAGGTGAGATTGCCGCCCGTCCACGAGACTCCCCAGATGCTCACCTCGCCCAGGCGCTCCTCGGTGGGCTGATCAGTGCGGAAAAGCCGCACGCTCTCCGGCCAGGGGGTGCGAAGATGGTTACCGCCGGCGAGGAGCGGATCGTGGTTCCCGCCGATCAGCAGCACGGGGCAAGGGAGCTGCCGCAGCTCGTCGGCCACGAAGTTGCGCGTGTCGGCGGTGACGTGCTCGTCCTCCCAGAGGTCGCCCCCGATAGTGACCGCCTCGGCACCCTGCTCGCGCGCGACAGCCAGGCACCGCCGGAACGCCTCCTTCAGCTCGGCGCGGCGCTTCTTCGCGCCCGGCAGGGGCATGCCAACGAAGCGGCGATCGAGGTGGACGTCAGCTAGGTGGACGATGCGCATGGAGACAGTGGCCTATGACGGGCTCGGGATGCGACAGGACCTGCGATCAACAGGCCTGCGATCCTACCAATCAGACCGAACAGCGTCCGAAAGAGGCGCAAGCCTACTTCCTCTCACGTCAACCCGCCAGATGTGCCGCGCGGTGCTGGTGCCCCTCCTGTCGGTCTGTTGCACGTGCAACGCATCAGCTCTCCGCGTTCTGCCGCACAGTACAACGCACCGATTTTTCGGGGCCCGCAAAGTCGCGATTGCAGCGGCCGTGAGGCGGGTGTCAAGTTGCCTCTCTACCCACCGCAGTCCCGCACGTCGTCCACTCGCCATCAGGCCATCTACTCGCCATCAGAAGGGTCGCAGCCACCATGTTCTTTCACGTGCAGGAGCTCATTAACGAGATCGTGCCTGACGAGCCAGATCCCGCGGCAGCCAACGCCTTGCAGGAGGGGCTGGGGGGGCAGTTCGGAGAGATGCGGACGATGATGCAGTACCTCTTTCAGAGCTTCAACGCCCGCGGTGATGCCAAACCCTACAAGGACCTCATCCAGGGGATCGGCATCGAGGAGATCAGCCACGTCGAGCTGATGGCGACGACGATCAACTATCTGTTGGACGGCTCGCCGCGTTATCAGGGCAAGGAGATGGGTGATGCCGGCGCGGGCACCCCC
>JACCXV010000240.1 GCA_013696835.1 Gemmatimonadota bacterium
CGCAGGGCGAGCGCATCCTCCAGGGTCGCCGACTCGATCGTGCGCCCGTCGCCGGCGAACCAGGGCCGTCCCGCGAGGAACTCCGGGAGCAGGCTCTCGAGCTCGCGCCGGGGGCGGCCGGGCGCGAAAACGGATTCCCATCCCTCGCCGACGGTCACCAGACCACTCTCCCCCTGCACTACCGCAGCGCCGGGGCGAGAGGCAAGCCGCGCGGGGACGAGGCTGAACCAGTAGAAGGCGTGGGGTCCCAGCGTGAGAAAGAGGGGCGCATCAGCCAGCGGGGGAAACTCCGTGCGGCCAAAGAGCTCCAGCGGCGTCGAGCCCCGATCGGCAGGAAGGTCGAGCTCCACGTACTGCACGAAGCGCGACAGGTTCGCCACGACCAGGATGCGCTCGTCCTCGTGCACCCGCAGGTATGCGAGCACCTTCCAATTGCGCGGATGGAGCACCTCGATGCGGCCGCGGCCGAACGCGCGGTGGCCCTTCCGCAGCGCGATGACGCGCTTCATCCACCACAGCAGGGAGTGGCGGCTGGCCTGCTGGGCCTCGACGTTGACGGTCTCGAAATGGTACTCGGGATCCACCACGACGGGCAGGAGCAGCCGCTGAGGATTGGCGCGTGAGAAGCCGGCGTTGCGGTCGGCGCTCCACTGCATCGGCGTGCGCACTCCGTCGCGGTCGCCGAGATAGATGTTGTCGCCCATGCCGATCTCGTCGCCGTAGTACACGACGGGAGTTCCGGGGAGCGAGAAGAGCAGCCCGTTCATGAGCTCGATCCTGCGCCTCCCGTTCCCGAGCAGCGGCGCCAGACGGCGGCGGATACCCAGGTTGATGCGCGCCCGCGCATCCCGCGCGTAGAAGCGGTACATCGAGTCACGCTCCTCGTCCGTGACCATCTCGAGCGTGAGCTCGTCATGGTTCCGCAGGAAGAGGCCCCACTGGCAGGCGCCGGGGATCGCGGGCGTCTGCTCGAGGATGTCGACGAGCGGGAAGCGGTCCTCCATGTGCAGCGCCATGAAGAGCCGCGGCATGATCGCAAAATTGAATGCCATGTGGCACTCATCGCCGGCGGCGAAGTAGGCGACGCCCTCGTCCGGCCACTGGTTGGCTTCGGCGAGGAGCATGCGGCCGGCATGGCGCGCGTCCACCTCGGCGCGGAGCTCCCGCAGGAAGGCGTGCGTCTCCGGCAGGCTCTCGCAGTGGGTCCCCTCACGCTCGAAGAGGTACGGCACGGCGTCCAGGCGGAAGCCGTCCACGCCCATCCCCAGCCAGAAGTCCACCACCTGCAGCAGCGCGCGGCGGACCTCCGGGTTGTCGAAGTTCAGGTCCGGCTGGTGCGCGTAGAAGCGGTGCCAGTAGTAGGCGCGCGCAACCGGATCCCAGGCCCAGTTCGACGACTCGAAATCCTTGAAGATTATCCGCGCTTCCGGGTAGCGCTCCGGCGTGTCGCTCCAGACGTACCAGTCGCGCCGCCGGCCGCCGGGTGCGTCGTGGCGTGCCTGCTGGAACCAGGCGTGCTGGTCGGACGTGTGGTTGAGCACCACCTCGGTGACCACGCGCAGGTCGCGGCGGTGCGCCTCGCGCAGAAAGGCCCGAAAGTCCTGCAGTGTGCCGCAGGCTGGGTCCACGCGCATGTAGTCCGAGATGTCGTAGCCGTCGTCGCGGAAGGGCGAGGGATAGAAGGGCAGCAGCCAGAGCGTGTCGACGCCCAGGTCCTGCAGGTAGTCGAGCTTGCTGGTGAGGCCGCGGAAGTCACCGACCCCGTCGTCGTTGCTGTCGAAGAATGAGCGGACCCGCAGCTCGTAGAAGACCGCGTCCTTGTACCAGAGCGGATCGAGCGGATCGAGCGGATCGAGAGGCCCGGCCGTCATCCGCGGCCCATGCCGGCCCGACGAGGCGGACGCCCTTCAGGACGCGGGCAGCAACAGGGGGGAGGGGGTGCGACGGGGAGGAGCGCCACGGGGCGACCAAGATAGCCCCGCTCCGGCGGATCGAAAACCGGCCCCTCCGGGGCGATCGAGCGGGGCCGGGCGGGGCGGGCCGCGGCACCCCAGTATATACTGCGGTTCCCATGGTGACCGCTTGAGCCGCGCCCGGCGCATCCTGCACGTGGCCCCCGAGGGCCTGCCTTTCAGCAAGACCGGCGGCCTGGCCGACGTGATCGGCGGGCTGCTGCCGGAGCTCGCCGCAGCGGGCCTGGAGGTGGCGGTCGCCCTGCCGGCCTACCGCCCCTGGATCGAGGGCGCTCCCGAGCCGCGCCACACGGGCCGGCACGTGGTGGGCAACGGCGGCGCGCCGTCGGCTCACCGCTTCGAGGTGCTCGAGGCGCAGGTCGGGCCCGTGCGCTACCTCCTCCTGGACCAGCCGGCCTTCTTCGAGCGTGCCGGTCTCTACGCGGACGCCGCCGGACGGGAGTTCGGCGACAACTGGCTGCGCTACGCCTCCTTTGCGGCCGCGGCGGGCGAGCTCGCGGCCCAGGAGGGCTTCGATCTCGTGCACGGCCACGACTGGCAGGCGGCGCTCGTGCCGGTGTACGAATCCGCGCGGCAGACGCGCCCCGCGGGCACGCGCCGCTTCGCCACCTTTTTGACGATCCACAACCTGGCCTACCAGGGCGCGTTTCCCGCCGCCGTGTGGCCCGCGCTCGGGCTCCCGCCGGACTGGTTCGGCCCGGAGGGCCTCGAATTCTACGGACAGGTCAACTACCTCAAGGGCGGCATCCTGCACGCGCAGGCGCTCGGCACCGTGAGCCCCACGTACGCTCGGGAGATCCTCACGGTGGAGCACGGTGCGGGGCTGGAGGGTGTGCTCGGGCAGCGGCGGGGTGCGCTGCACGGGATCCTGAACGGGGTGGACTACGCGGAGTGGGACCCCCGGACCGACCGGCACATCGCGGAGCGGTACGGTCCCGAAGACCTGGCCGGCAAGGCCGCGTGCAAGGCGGATCTCCAGCGCGAGCTCGGGCTGCTGCGCGACCCGCGCGCTCCGCTCGCGGGCATCGTGTCGCGGATCGTCGAGCAGAAGGGCTGGCCGGTCCTGCTCGGAGCCGCCGCCCCCTTCGTCGCACGGGGAATGCAGCTCGCCGTCCTCGGTGCGGGAGAGGCGCGCTACGAGGAAGGGGTGCGACTGCTCGCACGCGCGTTCCCGGGCAGCATCGCCGTTCGGTTCGGCATGGACCCGGCGCTGGCCCATCGCATCGAGGCCGGGGCCGACATGTTCCTCATGCCGTCGCGCTTCGAACCCTGCGGACTGAACCAGATGTACAGCCTGCGCTACGGCACGGTGCCCGTGGTGCGCCAGACTGGCGGCCTCGCCGACACGGTCATGGACGCATCGGATCCGGCCGAGGGCACGGGGTTCGTGTTCCAGGACTACTCGGCACAGGCGCTGGGCTGCGCCCTCGACAGGGCGGTCGCGTCATTCGGGACCCCCGCCTGGCGGGCGCTGCAACGGCGCGGGATGCTGCGCGACTTCTCGTGGAGGCGCGCCGCCGCCGCGTACGCAGAGGTCTACCGTTCGCTCGTGCCCTCGCAGACGGGCGACGGGCCGCCAGGGTCGGGCTCCGGCCGGGACGGTGCGAGCGCTGCCGGGGAGCGCGACCGGCCGCGGCGCGGCGTGCCGCGCAACGTGCTGTCGCTCGCGCTGGCGATCCTCACCCTCGCCGTGACCCTGACTTGCAGCGATTCGCCCCGCGGGCAGGGGGCTGACGAATCGGCCGGGAGTGGGGGACAGGCGGAGCGCGGCGGCACGGCGGTCTTCGGCATCTACGAGGAGCCCGACGGCTTCAACGAGTTCGTGAAGGTTTCGGACATGGCGAACCAGATCTGCGACCACATGCTCTTCATGTCGCTGATCCGCTACGACGCGGATCTCCGGTACACACCCTATTTGGCGAGCTCGTGGGAGCTGGCGGAGAATGGCAGCTCCGTGACCTTCCATCTGCGTCCGGACGTGCGTTGGGGCGACGGGACCCCCGTGCGGGCGGGCGACGTGCTCTTCACATACCGCACGGCTCTCGTGGAGGCCGTGGCGTATCCGCAGCGGGCGTACTTCCGCATGGTGCGGGCGGCGGAGGAGCTCGACTCGCTGACCGTCCGCTTCGACTTCACCGGTCCGCACGCCGAGCCGCTGGACCCGTTCACGCAGTGGTCCGTGATGCCGCGCCACCTCCTCGAGGACGTGCCAGCCGCGGGCATGACCAGCGCTCCGTTCAACCGCGCCCCGGTAGGGAACGGCCCGTTCCGGCTCGCCTCCTGGAAGGCGAACCAGTCCCTGGTCTTCGTTCCCAATCCCGACTTCCCGGCGGACCTGGGTGGGCCGGCGCTGCTGGACCGTCTCGTCTTCCGCGTCATTCCCGAGCAGACCACGCTGATCACCGAGCTCCGCGGAGGCGGCGTCGATCTCACGCGGGGCGTGCCTCCGCAGGAAGCGCGGGCGATCGACGCGGCGCCGGACCTGCGGGTCGTGGAGTACGACGACCGGTCGTTCGTCTACATCGCCTGGAACACGCGCGACGCGCTCTTCTCGGATCCCCGCGTACGCCTGGCGCTCTCGCTCGCCATCGACCGCGAGCAACTGGTGGAGGCGCTGCTCTACGGCTACGGAAAGGTCGCCGTGAGCTACGTCCTGCCCGAGGTCGCCCCCTGGGCCGTGGATCCGGACCTGGAGCCGCTGCCCTACGCACCCGACAGCGCGCGCGCGCTTCTCGCCGCGGCGGGATGGTCCGATCACGACGGCGACGGCGTGCTGGATCGCGACGGCCGGCCCTTCCGCTTCACCGTCGCGACCAACAAGGGAAACGACCTTCGTGAGGACATCGCGGTCATCCTGCAGTCCGACCTGAGGAAGGTCGGCGTGCAGGCGGTCCCGCAGCTCGTCGAGTGGACCGTGTTCCTGGGACAGATCAACGACAAGAAGTTCCAGGCCTACGTGTCGAGCTGGGTCTACGACAGCTTCAAGCTCGACCCCTCCGACGTCTTTCACTCGCGCGCCATCGAGGGCAAGTACAACCGGTCCTCCTACGCCAACCCGGCGGCGGACAGCCTCATGGACCTCGCCCTGGCCACGCCGGATCGCGATGCGGCGCGCCCCCTGTGGTACCGCTTCCAGAGGATCGTCCGCGACGAGGCTCCCTACACGTTCCTCTATTATGACCGTGAGCGGGTGGGCGTGAACGAACGGCTCAAGGCGACGGAGATGGACGCGCGCGGCTATCTGGTGAACGCCGCGCGGTGGTGGATCCCCTCGGGTCAGAGGCGCTTCTGAACGGTGCGCGCGCCGCGCGCGCCCGCGAGGCTCTCGAGCGCGCTGGATGGAAGGGGCTCGTGCTGGTGCCCGGACCCAACCTGCGCTATCTCACCGGCCTCGCGATCGAGCCCAGCGAGCGGCTGACCGCCGCCATCCTCCCCGCACGCGGACCGGGTCGGCTCCTGGCGCCCGCGTTCGAGGCCGACCGTCTCGCGGGTGGATTGGAGGAGACGCTCGAGATCGTGCCCTGGCCCGAGCACGCGGATCCGTTCGCGGTCGCAGCCGGGCTGATCGCGGAGCAGGGCTGGCTGCTGGATGCCACCGCTCCTTTCTGGATCGCCGAGGCGTTTCATGACCGTGGCGTGCGCCTCCGCTCCGCCGGCGCGCTGTGCGCGGCGCTACGGCGGCGCAAGGACGAAGCCGAGCTCGATCGGATCTCCGCGGCGCAGCGGCTGACGCGCGAGACGCTGGTCGACGTTCCGGGGTGGCTGAGCCCCGGCGTACGCGAGCGAGACGTCGCCGAGCGGATCCTGGCCGCGTTCCGCGCTGCCGGCGCACCCGGCTGGGCCATCGTTCAGTTCGGCGATCGATCGGCCCTGCCGCACGGCCGCCCCGGCGAACGGCGGCTCACGCCGGAGTCGGCCGTGCTCGTGGACCTCGGGGCCGTGCGGGACGGCTACCATGCCGATCTCACGCGCTCCTGGTGGTTCGGCAGCCGTCCCGAAGGCAGGTATGGGGAGGTGGCGAGCGCGGTCGAGCAGGCCCAGAGCCGTGCGGCGGCACTGGCGCGTCCCGGGGCACGGGCCGGAGACGTGGATGCGGCGGCGCGAAGGTTCCTCGAGCAGCACGGTCTCGCGGCGTACTTCGTCCACCGTCTCGGGCACGGGATCGGCCTCGAGATCCATGAGCCGCCCTTTCTCGTCCACGGGTCCGAGGTACTGCTGGAGGCGGGGGACGTCTTCACGATCGAGCCGGGCGTCTACCTTCCCGGCCAGTTCGGCATCCGCCACGAGGACGTGTGGGTCATTCGCGAAGACGGAAGCGAGCGCTTGTGAGTCTATATTCTAGATCGGCGACCGGAGGACAACTTGTTGCAACACATTAAGTTCACCGCCACGATATGATGCTTCTCAAGATGCTCGTGTTCTGCTCGATGGGCTTGGCCGTCGGCTGTGCCGGAGAGCGACACAGTTCCCCTCGCCTGGCGCAGGAGAGCAGCCCTCACCACGCCTCGCCGGACTCGGCGATTCGCGCCGTCCTCGAAGCGCAGGTGAGCGCCTGGAATCGCGGGGATCTCGCGGGGTTCATGGTTGGGTACCTCGATTCACCCGACCTCGTGTTCACGTCCGGAGGGCGCATCAGCCGCGGATTCGCAGATCTGCTGCAGCGCTACCGTTCCTCGTACGGCAGCGGGGCGTCCATGGGGAGGCTGGAGTTCGCGGAGGTGGAGGTCCATCCGCTCGGCTCGTCGGCGGCCTGGGTCTTGGGACGCTGGCAGCTGGACCGGCGGGGAAGGCATGACGCGGGTGTCTTCACGCTCGTCTTCGAGCGTGGCCGCCGCGGTTGGTTGATTGTGCACGACCACACCTCGGTCGACGCTGCCCAGAATCCTGACGCCGAACGCTCCGAGGACGTTCCGCAGAGCGACTCGAGCGCGGCGGGGGCCAAGCCGGAGCGAGCGGAATGAGCTACCACGTCGGCAACCTGAATCTCGACCATCCGTTGCTGCTGGCGCCGATGGAGGATGTCTCGGACCTGCCGTTCCGGGTCACGTGCCGGCGGCTCGGCGCGGACCTCGTCTACACCGAGTTCATCAGCTCGGAGGCACTGGTTCGCGACGTGCCGGGAGCGCTGCGGAAGCTCACCATCTGCGACGAGGAGCGGCCTGTCGGCATCCAGATCTTCGGGGCGACGGTGGAAGTGGTCGGCGCCGCCGCCGAGATCGCCGAGCAGGCGGGGCCCGACCTGATCGACATCAATCTCGGCTGCCCCGTCAAGAATGTGGCGCTGAAGGGGGCGGGGGCAGGACTCCTCAAGGAGCCCAAGACGATGGAGGCGATGGTCCGGGAGGTGGTGAAGCGCGTCAGCCTCCCCGTGACGGTGAAGACGCGGCTCGGCTGGGACGACGCGTCCATCCGCATCCTGGAAAACGTGAGGATGTTCGAGGACTGCGGAGTGCAGGCCGTGAACATCCATGCCCGCACCCGATGCCAGATGTACAAGGGGGAGGCGGACTGGGTCTGGATCGCGCGCGCCAAGGAGGTGGCCTCGATCCCCATCGGCGGCAACGGCGACGCGATGACCGCGGAGCTGGCCGCGCGCATGTTCGAGACTACCGGTTGCGACGCGGTGATGCTGGGCAGGGGGGCCATCGCGGACCCCTGGATCTTCGCCGAGGCGAAGCACTGGCGGGCCACGAGCGCGCCGCTTCCGCCGCGCACGCTGGACGAGCGCATCGCGGCCTGCCTCGAGCACCTGCGCTTCTCCGTCGCGTACAAGGCCGACGAGCGACGCGCGCTCGTGGAGTTCCGCAAGTTCTACAAGGGATACCTGAGGGGCGCGGCCGGTGCGGCACAGCTGCGCAGCGAGCTGATGACGCTGACGACTCTGGCGGAGGTGGAGGAGCGGCTGGCGACGTTCCTGGCGCAGTCCCCGGGGACGGAAAGCGCCGACGCCGATTCCGCGGCGTACGCCGGCGCCGCCTCGTGACGCCGGTGTTTCCGGGCGGTCCCCAGGAACAGGGGCCTCCGCCGGGTCGGGCCGAGTCGCCGTCTCCGACCGCGGGTGGTGGGGACCCCGGCGGTCCCGACGCCTCCTTCCAGATCCTGAACTGGTTCACCCTAGAGTGGCAGGAAGAGGCGAGCCACGGGGTCCGATTCGGCTACCGCACCGCTCCGCTCGCCGAGCCGCTCGGTGCCCGCAAGCTCGGCTATCATGCCGAGATCCTGCCTCCCGGCAAGGCCAGCGTCCCCTACCACCTGCACCTCGTGAACGAGGAGCTGTTCATCGTCCTCGGAGGTGAGATGAGCGTGCGCCTGGACAGCGGAGAGCATCGGCTGCGCGCCGGCGATCTGGTCGCGGTGCCTCCCGGCCCGGGCGCCGCCCATCAGCTCCTGAACCGGACCGACCGTCCGGCACACTTCCTCGCGGCGTCGACCATGATCCCGCGTGACGTCGTGGACTATCCCGACTCGGGAAAGCGACTACTGGAGGTGGAGCAGCTAGCGGGACCGGCCGCGCGTGCTGCGGTCCGCCTCGAGGGGGGCCGGTGGGTGGCGGGCTCGCTGGAAGGCGCCGTCGCGAACGCCGAGTACTTCGCGGGAGAGTTGATCGACGAGCCGCTCGACCCCGTCCCGGCGCCGCCGCTGGAGCGGGACCGGCGGGTCGTGTCCATGGACGAGATTCCGTGGGAGAGGATTGCTCCCGGGGGGAGATTTTCCGGCGAGGCGAAGCGCGTCGGCAGGAAGGCTGGCACGAAGCTCCTGGGCTGTTCCCTGATGCGGCTGCAACCCGGGGAGCAGCCGTTCCCGTTCCATTTCCATCACGTGAACGAGGAGTTCTTCTACGTGCGCTCGGGCACCGGCGAGCTGCGCACGCGCGACGGCCTGCACCGCCTGCGCCCCGGGGACGCCTTCGCGTGCCTGCCGGGCCCCGCGGGTGCACACGCCATCCGGAACACCGGCGCCGCGCCCCTGGAGTACCTCGCGCTGTCCAGCATGGAGGATCCGGAGGTCAGCGAGTACCCGGACGCCGGGAGGATCTACGTAATGGTGGGCAGCGCGCCCGGTGGGGACCCGGCTCAGCGCTCCGTCGCCGCCGTGTTCCGGATGCGCGACGCTGTGGACTACGCCGCGCCCGACGACTAGCCACCGGACGCAACGGGGAGCTTGCCCCGGCGGCTCCCGGCGGGTATGATCACCCCGTCCTTTTAAGACCAGCTCCGCGAGGCTGGAAAGGGACGATCGCCAGGGGACATCCACGCTCCCGGTCCTTCGCCGACCTTTCCGGCCCTCTCGCGGCCCGAAAAGTCGGCGTTTTTCGTTGACGGAGGCCGCATGGCCGAAGGAACGCGCCTCATGGACGAGCGGGCCGTGAACCGCGCGCTGGTTCGCATCGCTCACGAGATCGTCGAGGAGAACGGCGGGACCGACGAGCTGGTGCTGATCGGGATCCAGCGCCGCGGCGTGCAGCTCGCGGAGACGATCCAGGCGGAGATCCGCAAGTTCGAGGAGGTGGAGGTGCCCCTCGGGGCGATGGACATCACGCTGTATCGGGACGACCTGCAGCAGGTGGCCGAACAGCCGATCGTCGAGGAGACGGACCTGCCCTTCGACGTCACCGGGCGGGTGGTCGTGATCGTGGACGACGTGCTCTTCACGGGCCGCACGGTGCGCGCGGCCCTCGACGAGATCACCGACTTCGGGCGGCCGCGGAAGATCCTGCTGGCGGTGCTGGTGGACCGCGGTCACCGCGAGCTGCCGATCCGCGCCGACTTCGTGGGGAAGAACGTGCCCACCTCCGACGCGCAGCAGATCAAGGTCAAGGTGCGCGAGCTCGACGGGGAGCTGGCGGTGGATCTCCTGGAACGGCCCGCCATGGGGCCTCTGCCCCGCGCAGCCTCCGCGCGCCCGCCCGCCGATCTCAACGCTCGGGAGAACTGACTTGCGCTTCGCCCACAAGGACCTGCTCGGGCTCGAGGACCTCACCCGCGGGGAGATCACGGCGGTGCTCGACACGTCCGAGCCCTTCAAGGAGATCTCCGAGCGACGCATCAAGAAGGTGCCGGTGCTGCGCGGCAAGACGATCGTGAACCTCTTCTACGAGCCCTCCACGCGCACCCGCGTCTCGTTCGAGTTCGCCGAGAAGCGGCTGTCGGCGGACACCGTGAACATCTCGACCACGATGTCGAGCATCGCCAAGGGCGAGACGCTGGTGGACACGGCGCGCAATCTCGAGGCCATGCGCATCGACATGGTGGTGATCCGCCACGGTGCCTCGGGCGCGCCGCGCTTCCTGGCGGAGCGAATCCCCTCGAACGTGATCAACGCCGGCGACGGCTCGCACGAGCATCCCACGCAGGGACTGCTAGACCTGCTGACGATCCGCGACTTCCTCGGGCGCATCGAAGGCGTGCGGGTGGTGCTCGTGGGCGACATCCTCCACAGCCGCGTGGCGCGGTCGAACATCTGGGGTCTGCTTAAGCTCGGAGCGGAGGTCGGAGTCTGCGGGCCGCCCAGCCTGATCCCTCCGGAGATCGAGGGACTCGGCGTGCGGGTCTATCGGCACGTGGAAGACGCCATCGCCGAGGCCGACGTGCTGAACGTCCTGCGCATCCAGCTGGAGCGGCAGAAGGCGAACCTCTTCCCGTCGCTGCGGGAGTACAACCGGATCTTTGGCATCTCCAACGCGCGCCTTTCCAGAGCGCCGCGGGACATCCTGATCCTGCACCCGGGTCCGATGAACCGGGGGGTGGAGATCGACTCCGACGTGGCCGACGGGGAGCACGCGGTGATCCTGGACCAGGTCACGAACGGCGTGGCGGTACGGATGGCCGTGCTGTACCTGCTCGCCGGCTTCGACGTCACGCGTGCGCGCGAAGCGAAGGAGGGGCTCGAGTTCGAGCCCGAGGCCGCCCGCGGGAGCGCGAAAGGGTCGGGGACGCCGCGCCCCTCACGTCAGCCTGGGCCGGCCGGTGGGGCAGCCGAGGCACGCGCAGGCGAAAGAGGACGCGATACCGCCGCGAAGGGAGGCGACAGGGGAGAGGTCGGCAGCGGCGCCGAGCTCGAGGAAGCGCGCACATGAGCGGACGCCGCGACGCGGCGCGCGCCGCGCCACCCCAGCGTGCGGCAAGCCGCGGCGAGCTCCTGCTGAAAGGCGGCCGGATCGTGGATCCACGGGCGGGAATCGATGCGCGGCTCGACCTGCGCCTGGAGGACGGCTGTGTGGCGGAGGTGGGCGAGCGCCTCGCCGCGCGCGAGCACGCGCGCGTGATCGACTGCTCCGGCAAGGTCGTCGTCCCTGGTCTGATCGACGCGCACGTGCACCTGCGGGAGCCGGGGCGCGAGGACGAGGAGACGATCGAGTCGGGGAGCCTGGCGGCTCTCGCGGGGGGGTTCACGTCGGTGCTGGCGATGCCGAACACGGATCCCGTGACGGATAGCCAGGCGGCGGTCGGCTTCATCCGCGCGCAGGCGGCGAGGGCAGGCCATGCGCACGTGTACCCCATCGCCGCCGCCACGCGCGGCTCCCTTGGGAGCGAGATGAGCGAGATCGGCGATCTCGTCGCGGCGGGCGCGGTAGCCATCACGGACGACGGCCGCCCCATCGCGGACGCCGGCGTCATGCGCCGGATCCTCGAGTATTCGCGGATCTTCGACGTGCCCGTGGTGCAGCACTGCGAGGACCTGGCGCTGACCGACGGCGGCGTGATGCATGAGGGCCGGATCTCCACGCGTCTCGGGCTGAAGGGGATTCCCGCGGCGTCGGAAGAGGTGGTCGTGGCCCGCGACCTGATCCTGGCCGAGCTCACGGGCGCGCACTACCACGTGGCGCATCTGTCAACCGCCCGCAGCGCCGAGCTCGTCGCGGAAGCGAAGCGGCGGGGCGTGCGGGTCACCGCCGAGGTGACGCCGCATCATCTGGTGCTCACGGAAGAGGCCGCGGATGGATACGACACGCAGGCCAAGATGAACCCCCCTCTCCGATCCGGGCGGGACGTGGAGGCGCTGCGTGAGGCGCTCGCCGCGGGCACGCTCGACATCGTCGCGACGGACCACGCGCCGCACCACTACGACGAGAAGGAGCGTGAGTTCGACTTCGCGCCCTTCGGGATCCTTGGCCTCGAGACGGCGTTCGGGTTGCTGCACACGGAGCTCGTGCTCGCCGGGCGGATCGGGCTGGCGGATCTGATCGAGCGCATGAGCCCGGCACCGGCCCGAATCTTCCATCTCGCAGGAGGAGGTCTCGAAGTAGGCCAGGTGGCCGACGTGACGGTGCTCGATCTGGAGCGGGAGTGGACCGTGGAGCCGGAGGCGTTCCTCAGCAAGTCGCGCAACACGCCGTTCGGTGGGCGGCAGCTCGTCGGGCGTGCGTGGATGACGATCGTGGACGGCCAGGTGGCGTGGCGACTCGATCGGGATCCCGCCGTGGCGGACGAACCCCGACATGCGGCAAGCGCGGCGGGCCGCCGCAGCGCAACGGCGCGGCAGGGAAAGGTGCGCTCTCCGGCGAGCGCCCACGCTCGTGAAGGAGCGGCCAGATGAGGGTGCTGGAACGGGAATCCTGCCCATTGGAAGTGCTCACGGTTCCCAAGGGACAGTTCATCAAGGATCTCAGGGAGGGCTCCGAGGTCGAAGGCGTCTTCCTGGTACAGCGCAAGTCGACGCGCCGCACCCGCGAGGGACGGCCTTTCCTGACGCTCGTGCTCTCCGACCGGAGCGGGATCATCGACGGATGCGTGTGGGATGACGCCGAGGCGTTCGGCGTCTCGTTCTCCGAGCGCGACTACCTTCGCGTGCGGGGCTTCGTGGACCGCTACCGCGACCGGCTCCAGCTGCGCGTGCTCGCCTGTGCACGGTGCAGCTGGCAGGATCTCTCCGCCGAGGACTTTCTTCCGGCGGGCACGCGCTCGGCCGCGGACATGCGGTCCGAACTTCGCTCCCGCATCGCGAGCGTCTCGAACGCGCACCTTCGTGCGCTGCTGGAGTCCTTCGAGCAGAACCCCACGCTGATCAACGCCATCACGCTCTCGCCGGCCGCCAGCTCCATTCACCACGACCGCGTCGGGGGGCTGCTCGAGCACACGCTCTCGCTGATGGCGCTGGCGGAGGCCGTGTCGGCGGTCTATCCCGACCTGGACAGGGACCTGCTGCAGGCCGGTGCATTCCTGCACGACGTCGGCAAGATCCGCGAGCTCGACCCGACTCCTGGCTTCCCGTACACCGACGAAGGCCGCCTCGTGGGGCACGTGGTCCTGGGCTACGAGCTCGCCATGCTCCACATCGACGGCATCGAAGGCTTCCCGGCCGCGCTCCGCACCCAGGTCGGCCATCTGATCCTGAGTCACCAGGGCGAACACGAATGGGGAGCGCCTGCGCTGCCCATGACCCTCGAGGCACTGGTGCTGCACTTCCTCGACAACCTGGACGCCAAGGTGGAGGTGTACCGCAAGGCCGTCGGGGCGAGGAACGGAGAGGGGAAGGAAGCAGGCTGGACCGACTACGTGCGCACGCTCGGAAGGGCACTCTACCAACGCGGGGAGCCGGAAGGTGGGAAGGGGGCGGGCGCGGACAGGGGCCAGAGCGCGCAGCCGGCGTTCACCTCCCGCGCAGACCCGCCGGACCTCTTCGAGAGCTCGAGCTAGCAGCCAGTGCAGTGACACTGGCCCTCCTCGAGATGCGCACAGAGCGGGCACCCCAGCCTCGAGCGGCGGAAACTGGTTCACGCGCTCACAGCCAGCCACCGGCAAACCGCGCCCGGCGCAGGCCGCGCACCACGTGTGGGCAGCTGCGCATCAGCCGCCACAGCAGGCCTGAGCGGTAGTTCTCGATCATGAGGACGATCGGTCCCTGGTCCAGGCCGTAGTAGCCCTTCGAGATCCAGCCGCCTCCGTTCCGCTGCCCCCCAGCCTGGCCGGCGAACGTGGGATTTAAGCTGCACTTGAAGCCGTACTCGCTCGTCATCTGCGGGTAGACCTCGTTGAAGCGGCGGAGCGTCGGCAGCACGATCTCGGGCGCGAACGGGAGGGACGCCACCGCGGCCCAGGGCGCGATCGTGCCGTCGTCGGGCCCGTACGGGATTGCGCGCGCCACGTAGTCGAAGAACCGGCGCTCGATCCCGCGGATCCGCCGCCGCGCGGGTCCGGGGCCGTCACTGGCGGTGATCCCCCAGACGTACTCTCCGTAGCTCGTGAACCGTCGCGGGTTGCGGATCGCATACTGCTGCTGGACGTAGGTGGCCCGCCGGCTGTTCTCGAAGTAGTCGATTCCCGTGGCGCGCATGTACTCGTCCTTGATGCCGCGGAAATCGATCCAGATGTGCGAGAGCTGGTGGATGAAGAGCG
>JACCXV010000258.1 GCA_013696835.1 Gemmatimonadota bacterium
CGTAGGCGTCCTGCACCTGGCTCAGGATCTGCCACTCGCCAACCACCATCGAGTCGAGCCCCGCCGCGACCTCGAAGAGGTGACGGACGGCCCCCTCGTCCACGGCCGTGTAGAGCACGGGATCGAGATCCGCGGCCGGGACGCCGCCGGCGGCGGCGAGTCGCTCCACCACGAGCCCGCGCGCGTTGGCCGCTTCACCGACCACCACGTAGGCCTCGGCACGGTTGCACGTGGCGAGGAGGGCCGCCTCGTAGAATGGACGCCCGCCGTCCACCGCCATGCCCGGGGCGAGCAGCGCGCGCTGCGCTTCGGGAGCCAGGCAGAAGCGCTCGAGGAGATCGAGCGGCGCGGTGCGGTGGTTCAGTCCGACGAGGACGAGGTGCATGCGGGAGGCAGGGGGCTGAAGGTGGCGGCGCCACGTGGACTCGGCAGGGAAGCTACCCGTGCCCGAGACGCGCAACAAGCGCGGACGCTGCGCACTCCGCCCGAAATGGCGACACCCCGAAGGTGGGTGTAGGTTGCTCCGCGACCATCCTTCCGTCTCCCTCCCTCCGCCGGAGCCCTCGCGAATGTTGCGCAGCTGGCGGGCGGTCCTGCTGCTGACCGTCTTCCTGAAGCTCCTCGGCTTCGGGATCGTCCTGCCCCTGCTCCCATACTACGGTCGCGAGCTGGGTGCCGGCGGGTTCGCCATCGGGGCGCTGTTCGCAGCCTACTCGCTCACCCAGTTCGCGCTGGCCCCGCTCTGGGGCGCCCTGGCGGATCGCTACGGCCGGCGTCCCGTCCTGCTGGCGAGCATCGCCTGGGGCTTTCTCGCGTACCTGCTCTTCGCCCTTGCCGGGACCTACACGCAGCTCTTCGCCTCGCGCGTGCTCGCCGGGCTCAGCGCCGCGGTGATCGGCGTGAGCCAGGCCTATCTGGCCGATCGCACAGCGCCCGAGGAGCGCGCGCGAGGCATGGGGATGCTCGGCGCCGCGTTCGGCATGGGGTTCGTGGTGGGTCCCGCGCTGGGTGCGATCCTGAGCCGCACGCGATGGGGGTTCGCGCTGCCGGGCCTCGTCGCAGCCGCTCTCTCAGCCGCCAACTTCGCGCTCGCGTTGCGCTGGCTGCCCGAATCGCGGGCTCCGGCGGACTCGCTCGCCGGCAAGGGCATGCCGCTGTGGCGCAGGCGGTCTGCGAGCGATGCGACCGCCGCACCCGCGCGTCTGCGCGCCGTCCTGGGGGTGCTGTTCCTCACGACCGCGGCCTTCGCAATGCTGTACCCGGTGTTCCCGCTCTTCCTCGACGAGCGTTTCGGGTTCGGACCGCTGCAGGCCGGTCTCCTGTTCTCGGGGCTCGGCGTGGCGGCCGCGATCGTCCAGGCCGGAGCGCTAGGAAAGCTCGTTGCGCGCTGGGGCGAGCGGCCGCTGCTCGGCTCAGGCGCGCTGGTGATGGCGGGGGGGTTCGCCGCGCTGCCCTTCTGCGCGACGGTAGGCGGGCTTGCGCTTGCGCTCCCGCCCCTGGCGCTCGGCTTCGCCCTCACGACACCTCTCGCGCAGACGCTCGTGTCACGTCTGAGCTCGCCGGCGGACCAGGGCCGCAACCTCGGCGCCGCGCACTCCATGAGCTCCCTCGCGCGAGCCGTCGGACCCCTCGCGGGAGGTTTCCTCTACGAGGCCACGGGCACCTCCACCCCGTTCTGGGCCGGGGCGCTGCTCCTGCTTGCCGGCGCGCTGCTTACCTTTCGCGTTCCGGCCCCGTGCGCGGAGAACGGACGGCAGGGGCCTGCCGGGGCGGCGGGAGTGCCGCCGGCGCACCGCGAGGATCCTCGGCTCTCCGTCGCCTCCCCAGCCGAACGGTGAGGCGCACTCGCGAATAGGGCCGCCACGCTCCTTGACGGTTGGCTCCCCGGCCAGGGCAGCGTACAATGCACGACGTGCGGGGCGGTCGGGGCCAGCAAACACCACCTCCCGGGAGGCTCAATGCGGCCCAGGCGCACGAGCACGATCCTCGCTGTACCGATCGGCCTCCTCCTTGCTGGATGCTCCGACGACGGGAGCGGACCCTCCGCGACGGACGACCCCTTCCCCAGCGGCGCCTACGCCGTCTCCCTGACGACCGTCGAGAACACGTGCGGCGAGGGCTTCGACGCCACCGCCCGCGATCTGCTGCTCGGCGAGGACGGGGCGGTGCGCATCCGGCGAGAGGGCGGCGCGTACTTCCTCTCCGACGACGCGGGTGCCGGGGACGATGCCTTCATGGAGGCCATCCTCGACGGGAACGTGCTGCGCGCCGCGGGCGCCGACGACGGCGCGGATGTCACGTTCGAGATCGACTGGGTGTTCGAGGAGGACCACCGCACCTTCGCCGGCGAGACCTGCGTGGACTTCGTCACCGCGCCCGAGGTGATCTGCCGCGTCATGTTCGACACGCGGGGGACGCGGCTCTGAGTGGTCCCTCGGGTGTCGAGGGCCGCAAGCGCGAGCTGCGGGCAGCCACGCTGGCTACACGTCGCAACATGATCCCCGCACACGTCGAAACGCTGAGCCGGGGCATTCAGGAGGCATTCCTCGCGCTGCGTGAGTTCCGCGAGGCATGGGTCGTGCATAGCTACGTCGGCATCAAGGCCAACGAGGTCCGCACCGACAGGATTCTCCTGGAGACGCTCCGCAGCGGCAGGCGTCTGGTGGTCCCCCGTGTGAGCGGGGATCGCCTCGAGCATCACGAGATCCACTCCCTGGCCGACCTGCGCGCCGCCCCGTTCGGACTACTCGAGCCCGACCCGATGGCGCCCACAATCGAGGTGGAGGAGATCGACCTCGTGGCCGTGCCCGGAGTGGCCTTCGACCGCGCGGGCAACAGACTGGGCCTCGGAAAGGGATACTACGATCGCTTTCTCTCCGGCTCGCGGGCCGTCAAGGCGGCGCTGCTCTACAGTTGCCAGCTGGTGGACGAGGTGCCGGTGGCGCGCCACGACGTTCCGATGGATCTGCTGATCACCGAGGACGCCGTCGAGCCGGCGACCGCGAGGGCGCGGTGAGGAGGACACGCCGTCACGCCGCGGCATGCGCTCGGCCCCGACACCCCCGGGTGCGGGGCGGCACGCGCCTCGTGCTCGTGCTCGTGCTCATG
>JACCXV010000270.1 GCA_013696835.1 Gemmatimonadota bacterium
CGGGGGTATGGCGGGAGCGTGAAGGTCGAGCGGGCTCAGCCCACCGGCACGAGCACGGCGACGAGCGAACCCGTTCCTTCGCCGGACATCGGATACGTTACCATCACGTTCTCGTCCAGGGATGCGAGGAACTCCTTGACCGCCGCCTGGCCTCCCTCGTCGAAGCTCACGCGCAGGCTCATGCGCTCCTTCTGGGGGCCCCGGTACAATCCGGAGATCCGGAAGGTGAGATCCTTGTAGCGCACCACCGCGTTCTCCTGCCCGGGGGCCACCGTCAGAACCTGCAGCTTCTCGGGGGTGCCCCCCTTGACCCACACCCCGATCGCCTCCGCGCTCTCCGGGTCGGTGAGCACGTTCTTCAGACGCTCCACCTTGACGGCGCCGCCGCTTCCGGCCGTGCCAGGCACGTGGTAGAGGACCGCCTTGAAGGTCCGGCTGCCGGCTGGACCGCTCTTCGCCTCCGTGTCCTGTGCGGGCGTTCCGCTGAGCGGAAGAAGTGCGAGGATCGCGGCTACGACGAGAGTGCGCATCTGACAAGGGCCTCCGACTTGGGTGCGGTCTGCTTCTACCCCCCGGAAGGGGGCTCGTTCCCCGGAATCATCCTCCGCTCGTCTCCCGGCAGCGCCCTCGACTCGCTGCCCGGAAGCGCGGTCGGCTCGAGCCTGCTTTCGGGCATGTAGGATGGGGGATACGGGGCCCCCGCACCAGGGTACGAAGCGGCGGGAACGGGAGCTGGCGCGGGGCCGGTCGGCACGTCCGGCGGAAGCGCGGCCGCGGTGGGCGGCTCGCCGCTCCACGTCGTGCGCGTCCCGAAGCGCGTCAGAATGACCGCGCCGAAGCCGACGGTCCAGGCGAGGTAGAGCACCAGCACGCCGAGCGCCATGAGAACCGCGGCGAAGACGTGGAACGGCCCTCCACCCACGCCGACGAGGCGGCTCAGGACGAGCGGAGCGAACAGCACCACCAGCCCGACGAGCACCGCCACGTGGGGCGAATGGAGCGGTCGGTCGAAGTGTTCCGACGTGCGGTGGCCGATGGCCCGCGCGACGGCGATGAAGCCGAACAGCGCCGCCACGAACCCGACGATGAAGAAGCCCACCGCCCAGATGACCGCGATCGGGATGCCGATGATCGTGATGACCAGGAGGAGCAGGCCGATCACGTAGGCCGGCAGGAACAGGAGCTGGGCCAGGAAGCCGACGAGCCCGGCCTTGAAGGGAGAGGAGCGGAGGTTGGCCTCCACGCGGTCCAGGGGCCGGCTGAGGAACAGGACGAAGATCGACCCGAGGATGAGGAACAGCGCGATCCACAGCAGCGGGAAGAAAATGCCCAGGATGCCCCCGAACAGACCGTCTCCATCCCACGTGGAGTTCCAGCCGACGGACGGATCTCCTACCCCCACGACGTTCGTTTCCCCGAGCACGCGCGCGCCGGGAGCCTTCTCCATCCGGCCAAGCACAGCAGCCGCGTCGCCGTTGATGCGCGCGGTGTCGCGCAGCCGAAGCACACCCCCGATGCTGGCCACGTCCCCGAGCACCTGACCGGCGACGTCCACGTCTCCGAAGATCGACACCACGTCGCCGAGGACCGTCTCCCCCTCCTCGACGGTGATGTCGCTTCCGACCTGCACGAGATCCTGCGCGAGGTCGCGTGCCCCCTCGGCGTCCTCCCGCGCCTCGTCTGCCGCCTCGCGGGCGGCAGCGCGCGCCTCCTCCGCTGCCTCGAGCGCCTGCTCGCGAGCCTCCTCGGCGGCAGCGAGAGCATTGGCTCCCGTCTCGGGCTCCACGTCGGGTTCGACCGACCCGTCGGTCGGGCCGCCCGGCTCGCCCCCTGGCTGCGCGGACGCTCCAGCGCCGGGCTGCATAGCCGAAGCAAGGCGCTGCAGCAGCTGCTCGGCCGGTACGTATGACAGTCGCAGCACGAGCGGAGCATCCTCACCGAGGAGGGACGAGATCTCCGCCCCGGCCACGGTTCGGCCGTCGATCGCCACGGTTCCGCCCGCCACCTGGACGCTCTGGACGCGCGCGGACTGGTACTTGGGGAGCAGCAGCACGCCGTCCCGCACGGGGTACATCTCGAAGCGTGCCCGCACGGCCGCCAGAAGCGAGTCCACCGCGGGAGCCTGAGGTTCCTGAGGTGCCGGGAGGGCGGCAGGGCGTGGTGCTGCCGCCGCGGGAGCCCGGGGTGTTGCCACCACGGGAGCCCGGGGTGCGACGAGGGCCGGGGACGGAGCAGCCGGCACTGGGCGCGGCGCCGGAACCGTATCCTGCGAGCGGAGCTCCGGGGCGCAGAGCGTCGCCACCGCGAAGCCCAGCAGAACGAGGTGGGCGGCCGCGACTTCGGAGATCCGGGAGCGGAGCATGGTGCGAAATCCTCCTCTTGGGAGCGTTGGAGTCGTGCGTAGTGTCGTCGGTGTCGTCGGTGTCGTCGGTGTCGTCGGGGTCGTCGCTGTCATGCGTGCGCCCCGCCGCCGGTGACTTGCGCGCCGACGAGCACGCGCCGGAGCTGTCCGAAGGCGAGGGCCGAAACGCCGGCCCCCGCGGTGAGGGCCATGGAGCCCGCGGGGCTTTCCGCGACCGTGCGGACGGAACGGCCCACGATGGTGGCCACCTCCGCGAGAGAACCGAAGGGCGAGAGCAGGTCGAGCAGGCGGATCAGGCCGGCCGCCAGCAGGTGAGGCCAGCCGAGCAGGGCCATCAGCCAGTCAGGGTCGCCGACGAGAGGCCCGGCCAGCGGAAGCGCCAGCAGCACGGCAAGACCTCCGCCGGCGACGAGCACGACAGCCG
>JACCXV010000282.1 GCA_013696835.1 Gemmatimonadota bacterium
GGCCTACCACTCGCTCGAGGACCGCATCGTGAAGAGCGCCTTCCGCGACCTCGCGGAGCCATGCATCTGCCCACCGGGCCTGCCGGTGTGCGGCTGCGGCAGGATCGCATCCGGCCGCCTGGTGACGCGGGGCGCGGTCACGGCCGGCGCGGCCGAGGTCGCAGAGAATCCCCGTGCTCGCAGCGCGCGCCTGCGCGTGCTCACCCGCATCTCCGATGCGTCCGGCACCGCCGCCGGACACCCGTCGCGACCCTGACCAGAGGAGCCTGGATGCGATGAACGAATACGTCCGCGCGTACACCCGAATCGAATCGCGCGCAGAGAGGCGAGGGAGCTTCGCCCGCCTCTACGCTCCATGGCTCGTGCTGCTCACCGCCGCGGCCATCTTCGGCCGCGTGTGGAACCAGACGCAAGCCGTCCGACTGGCGGACGAGCTCACGCGCCTCCAGACGGAGGAGCGCGAGCTGCTGCAGACGCGAGAGGAGCACGAGCGGGCCCTGATCGGGCTCACGACGCGCGAACGCATCGCGCGTGTCGCGCGCGAGGACCTGGGCATGTCGTATCCCTCGGAGCAGGAGATCGTGTTCCTGGCGGTCCCCGGAAACGCCGCGGTGGCCGAGCAGGAGGCTCCGCGTCGCGTCGAACGTCCGCCGGGAGGATTCGTCGAGTTCCTCGCCGAACGGCTGCGCGGGGTCGTGAACCGCGAGGCCTACGCACTGAGCACGATGTAGGTGGATTCCGCCCGCCTGCAGCGCTCGCGGCAGCTCCGGCTGCGCGCGTTCCTCGCCGCCGTCCTCCTCGCTGGCGCGGGGCTCGGCTGGAGCCTGTTCGGCATCCAGGTCGTGCGCCACGAGGGCTTCGAGGCCCGCGCCCAGAGCCAGCAGGAGCGGCGGATCGAGATCGGCGCCAGCCGCGGCACGATCTACGATCGCAATGGCGTGCCGCTGGCGGTGAACCGCGAGCGGTACTCGCTCTACCTCATCCCGCGGCACGTGAAGGATCCGGGTGCGTTCGTGCGCGCCTTCACGGAGATCGTACCCCATCCCCCGGACGACCTTCGCGCGCGGCTCGGGCGCGGCGGCTTCTACGTCCCGCTGCGCCGAACCGTGGACCGCGCGACGGCGCGCCGCCTCCAGGAGGCGCGCATCCCCGGTGTGGGCGTCGAGACGACGCGGGTGCGCCACTACCCCCACGGCCGGCTGGCGAGCGCCGTGATCGGCCAGGTCGACCTCGACAACCACGGCATCGGCGGCCTGGAGCTCCAGTACGACGACCTGCTGCGCGGTGAGAGCGGATGGGCCGTGCACCAGCGCGACGCGGAGGGGCGCGAGTATCCCAACTTCGCGTTGCCTGTGGCGCAGCCGGTGGACGGTCACGACGTCATGCTGACGCTCGACGTCGGTCTCCAGGAGATCGCCGAGGAGGCGCTGCAGGAGGCCATGGCGAGCACGCTGTCGCGCACCGGGTCCCTGGTGGTCGCAGATCCCCGCACCGGAGAGGTGTTGGCGATGGCCAATCGTCCGGACGCGGATCCCAACACCGTCCGGCGGCCCGCCAGGAACCACGCGGCCGTCGACGTGTTCGAGCCTGGCTCCACGTTCAAGCTGGTCACCCTCGCGGGACTGTACGAGCAGGGGCTGGCGCGGCCGGAGGAGGAGATCTTCTGCGAGAACGGCACGTACAACTTCTCCGGGCGGCGAAAGCCGATACGCGACGTGCACCCCTACGGCCTGCTGACGGTCGAGGACGTGATCGGGAAGTCGAGCAACATCTGCACGATCAAGCTGGCGCAGCGCCTGGGCGACGAACGCATGTTCGACTACGCGCGCCGGTTCGGCTTCGGTGTGCCGACCGGGATCGACTTCCCCGGGGAGGCGCGCGGCGTGCTGCGGCTGCCGCGCGAGTGGTCCGGGCTCTCCGCCTATTCGATCGCGATGGGCTACGAGGTGTCGGTCACGGCGGTCCAGCTCACCATGATGTTCGCCGCCATCGCCAACGGGGGCGATCTGCTCCAGCCGTACCTCGTGCGCCGGATCACAGCGCCCGAGGGCCGTGAGGTCCTGCGCCGGGAGGGTCCGCGCAGGATCCGCCGCGTGATCTCCGGCCCGACCGCTGAGCTCGTCTCGCGCGCGCTCGTACGCGTCGTGCAGGATGGGACGGGCACGTCCGCGGACCTCGGGTTGCTGCAGGTGGCGGGCAAGTCCGGGACGGCCTACAAGATCCGCGAGGGCGGGAAGGGATATGCCGCCGACCGCTACACCTCCACGTTCGGCGGCTTCTTCCCGGCGCACGACCCGCGCCTGGTCGTCTTCGTACGGCTCGACGATCCGCGCGGGGAGTACTACGGTGGGCTCGTTGCGGGCCCGGTGTTCAAGAAGGCGGTCGAGACCACGCTATTCACGAAGCGCGTGCCCGTGGACTCTTCGTTCCTCGCCCGCATCCGCGACCCGCAGCGCGTCGTACAGCTCGCCTCCACGGCTTCGGACGGAGGCCTCGAAGTGGCGTACGGGCCCCCACCGGGTCGGCCGGAAGTCGTCCACGCGCCGCTCCCCCCGGGATCGCTGCGAGTCCCGGACTTCACGGACATGAGCCTACGTGAGGCGCTCATCGTGGCCAGCCAGCGGCACCTGGAGCTGCGCTTCAGCGGCCCCGGCGCCGTGCTCAGACAGCAGCCTGCGCCCGGAGCGGTCGTGGGCCCGGGGACGGTCGTCCAGGTCGTGAATGCCGTCGCCCCGTGAATACCCGCTCACACTCGAGGTCGGCGAGGTGGCGCGCGCGACGGGAGGAACGCTGCACGGCGTCCCGGCGCGTGGCGCGAGCGTGACGGGGCTCACGCTCGACTCGCGCCGCGTGCGCCGCGGCAGCCTTTTCTGCGCGTTGCCCGGCCTCGAGGCGGACGGGATCTCGTTCGTGCCCGATGCCCTCGCGCGGGGCGCGGCCGCCGTGCTGGCGCCGGGCCCGCCCCCCCC
>JACCXV010000293.1 GCA_013696835.1 Gemmatimonadota bacterium
GCGCAAAGCGGCGCCCCTTCACGTTTCCAGCCGCGACATTCCCTCAATCCTGACGCCCTCCTTCACGGTCCACCTCCGCGTCCACGCTCACCTCCGCCTCGGCGTCCTCGAAGCGATCGATGCGCCGCAGCTCCGGGAACATGCGGGCCCACAGCGCGACAACCGCGCACGTTCCCACGCCTCCGATCACCACCGCGGGCACCGTCCCCAGCCAGGCCGCGGTCAAGCCCGACTCGAACTCCCCCAGCTCGTTCGACGCGTTCACGAACGTGAGGTTCACCGCGCTGACCCGCCCGCGCATGGGCGCAGGCGTGGCGATCTGCACGAGCACCTGCCGGATCACGACGCTCACCATGTCGGCTGCACCGAGAAGCGCCAGGGAAAGCAGCGTGAGCGGGAAGCTCCGCGAGACGCCGAAGACGATCGTCGCCGCACCGAACGCCAGCACGCAGGCGAACATGGTCGTGCCTACACGCCTCCTCAGCGGACGGTAGGCGAGCACGACCGCCATGAGCGCGGCACCAACCGCAGGCGCGCTGCGCAGCAGGCCGAGGCCACCGGGACCGACGCGCAGGATGTCGCGCGCGAAGACCGGAAGCAGGGCCACCGCTCCGCCAAGGAGCACGGCGAAGAGGTCCAGCGAGACCGCCCCCAGGATCACCTTGCGTCGCCAGACGTAGCGCACGCCCGCGAGCAGCGTGTTCCAGGAGCGGCTCGCCGTTTCCAGGCGGCCGAGGCGTGTCCGAATGCCCCAGCTCAGCGTCGCGGCCACGAGGGAGAGGATCGAGCAGGCCGCGTATACCGCCAGCGGGCCGGCAAGACCGTACAGCGCACCCCCGACCGCCGGTCCAACGACGGTTGCCATCTGCCAGATCGATGAGCTCCACGCCACCGCGTTGCCGAAGTGCGCGCCGGGGACCAGGTGCGGAAGCAGGGCCTGACCCGCCGGTCCGCTGAAGGCCTGGGCGGTCCCCAGCAGGAAGAGCACGGCGAAGATCGGCCACACTCGCACCGGATCCAGAGCGCAGAGGAACAGCAGCAGCGAGCAGCCGGCGAGCGCGAGGTGGGAGGCGATCAGGATCCTGCGCCGGTCGAAGCGGTCGGCCGCATGACCCGTGAAGAGCGCGAAGGCGAGCGCGGGCACGAACTGGGCGAGGCCGACGTACCCCAGGTACAGGGGATTTTCCGTCAGCTCGTAGACCTGCCAGCCGACCGCCACGCCCTGCATCTGCGTGGCGATCGTAGAAAGGAAGCGGGCGCCCTGATACAGCCGGAAATCGGCGTGCTCGAACGCCGCGCGCGGCGCGACCTCCGAGGAAGCCTTTCGGCCAGGGATCGAGACGATGGCCGTCCGATCAGGTGCCGGCTGGCGTATCCGAGAAGTCCACCCTTGGCGCCTCGCGCGACCCCGGCTCCGTGACCTCGAAGTAGGGCCGCGGCTCAGCGTTCGTCACCTTGGCGGTCACGACCGCCGGGAAACGGCGGATGTAGGTGTTGTACTGCCGCACGGCATCGTTGTAGTCGCCCCGCGAGACCGCGATGCGGTTCTCCGTGCCCGCCAGCTCGTCCTGAAGCCGGATGAAGTTCTGGTCGGACTTGAGCTGGGGGTACGCCTCCACCACGGCGAAGAGCCGTCCCAGAACTCCCGTGAGCTGGGCGTTGGCGTTCGCCATGCGCTCCGGGTCCCCGGACTGGATGGCGCCGGTGAGACCCGCCCGCGCGCGCGCCACCTCGGTGAAGATCGCTTCTTCCTGTCGGGCGTAGCCCTTGACCGTCTCCACGAGATTCGGGATGAGGTCGGCGCGCCGCTGCAGCTGCACCTCGATCTGGTTCTTGGCGGCGGAGGCCTGCTCGTCGTAGGTCTGGATGGTGTTGTAGCTGCAGCCGGAAACGAGCGCCGCGAGCAGCGGCAGGATGGCCGCGCCGCGGCTTCGAGCCGGGCTACGGTGGAGAGAGCGAGCGTGCATCGGCGGATCTCCGTGGAGGGTGGAATGGCGTGCGACACGACGCGGGCGCCGCATCAGGAAGCCCGTGTGGGACCGATCCGGTTCACGTGGGCAACGAGCCTCTGCACCTGCGACAGGTACGCGGTGATCACGTCGCCGGCCTCGCGCGCATTCAGCGGCGCCTCGCCACGCACGTGGCGCACGACCCTCAGAAAGGGCGCGGGATCGAAGCCTGCCGTCCGCGCGACGCCTTCGGTGAGCTCGGCGTAGTCCGTGGGCGGAATCTCGCCGTGCAGCCGCGCCACTCCACGCAGGATGACCATGAACGTGCTGAGGCTCGCGGCCAGCAGCTCGACGAGGCGCCTCCCGTCCCCTCCCGCGGAGAGGATGCCCTGCCGCAGCCGCAGCAGCTTGCCCAGTGCCTGATTCTCGAGCTGGAGCCGCAAGTGCTCCCCGTCGACGCGGATGCCGTCGAAGGGCGGCTCCCCGTGCAGGACCCGGTGCCGCTCCAGGATGTCGGCGTACTCCATCGGGAAGATGTCAGCGGACCCTCGCCACTCCTCGGTCGTCAGCGTCAGCGGCGCGGGATTGCCAGCATCGGCCCAGCCGCGCGCGACGGCGGCCTCCCGCCCGAGCGTTTCCATGTCGAGGCGGTCAACGATGACGAGCACGTTGGTGTCGGAGCGCTCCGGGATGTGCTCGCCGGCCGCCGCGGAGCCGTAGAGCACCACCGCGCGCAGGTCTTCCCCGTACGCCGACCGCAGCTGAGCCACCAGATCGTCGAGCGTCATCTTCGCCATGTCACCAGCTC
>JACCXV010000299.1 GCA_013696835.1 Gemmatimonadota bacterium
AGCTCCGCCAGCCGCGACCGCACCGCCCCCGTCAGGGAAGCCGGATCCGAGGCGGTCCTGACGACCAGGTCCATGTTGCGCCAGGGATGCTGCGGATAGGGGAAATAGGCGCTGGCCGGGGGAGCGGTGTCGAACCCGTGCTCGCGCACGTCGCCCACCATCCCCGCGATCGTCCACGCGACGCGCGCAGGGCGGGCGGGATCGGCGGAATCGAAGAGCAGCCTGCGCCCCACCGGATCCAGACCGCCGAAGTGGCGCCGCGCGAACGCGCGGTTCACGAGCAGCACGCGGGGCGCGTCCGCGTCGTCGGCTTCATTCAGCATGCGCCCGGAGAGCAGGGGGATGCGCAGCGCCGGGAGGTAACCGGGGCTCACCGAGCGGAAGTTCACCACCGGGCGCTCGCCTTCCGGCAGCGGACGGCCCTCGACCTCGAACGATCCGCTGGTCGTCTCCCCCGCCATGGGCAGCACGGACGTGAACGCCGCCTCCTGGACCCCCGGGAGCGCGCGCACGCCGGCCAGCAGCTGGGGATAGAAGGCATTGACGTCGCTGTCGGCGGGGTACTTGGACTCGGGCGGTGCCAGGCTCATGGTGAGGACGCCGGCGGGATCGAAGCCCGTCTCCTGCGAGCGCAGACGTTGGAATCCCTTGACCATGAGCGCGGTGGAGACGAGCAGCACGAGCGCGAGCGCGATCTCGCCCGCCACCAGCAGCTTCCGCAAACGTGCCGCCCCCCGGCTCGCCGTTGTACCGCGTCCGCCTTCGCGCAGCGCCCCTTCCAGCTGAGGTGTCGAGGCCTGAAGGGCAGGAGCCAGGCCGAAGACGACGCCGGAGGCGAGGGACACGACGGCCGTGTAGAGCAGCACCCGCAGACTGAGGGTCACGTTCTCGAGTCGCGGCGTGCCAGCCGGGAACAGCCCCTTCAGCAGCGGCACGCCCCAGACCGCGAGCAGGCCTCCCGCCGCTCCCCCGAGGAGCGCCAGGAGCAGGCTCTCGGTCAGCAGCTGCCGCAGTACGCGGCGGCGGCCGGCGCCCAGCGCCGCTCGCAGCGCGAGCTCACGCTGGCGGGCCGCGGAGCGCACGAGCTGGAGATTGGCGACGTTCGCGCAGGCGATGAGGAGCACGAAGCCGACCGCGACCGTGCAGATGAGCGACGCCAGCTCGAACTCGTCGCCGTAGAGCTCCTGGCGAAGGGTCTCGATGTTCGCCCCGAGACCGGCGTTCAGGGCCGGGGTGGCACGGGCGAGCCTGGCCGCGACCCCGGAGGCATGGGCCTGGGCCTGCTCGAGCGTGACGCCGGTTCGCAGACGCCCGAGGACCGAGAGGAACCTCCCCTCCTGCGCGGCTGTGGCCGCATCGACTGCGAGCGGCGTCCACAGCTCGGGCTCCACGTTGGGATAGGCGAAGCCCGCCGGCGCGATGCCCACGATCGTGTACGGCTCGCCCCCCAGGCGCAGGGTGCCACCCACCAGGGCGGGATCGCGCCCGTAGCGCCGCTCCCAGAGGCGCTCGCTGAGAACCGCGACCGGCGCCGCCCGACTTCACCTTCGGAGGGGAGGAACAGCCGCCCACGCAGTGCCTCGACGCCCAGGAGCGGGAAGAAACCAGTCGTGACGCGCAGGCCGGTCACGCGCTCGGGCTCTCCACCGCCCGACAGGTTGAAGCCCGTCCAGCGATAGGCGGCGGTGGCTTCGAAGAGCTCGCGCTCGGCCTCGAAGGCCTGGTAGTCGGCTGCGGAGAGGCTCTGCTCGTCGTCGCCCCCCTGCGAGATGCGGCTCATCCAGGCGTGGACGAGGCGCTCCTGATGCGGATACGGAAAGGGACGCAGCAGCCACGCGTCGAGGGCGCTGAAGATGGTGGTGTTCGCCCCGATCCCCAGCGCCAGCGACAGCACCGCGACGGCGGTCAGCCCGGGAGCCTTCCACAGGGACCTCCACGCGTAGCGCACGTCGTTCATCTCAGCCCTCTACCTTGAAGCCGCTCTCCTCGAGTTCCTGTGCTCCGCGCGTGTCTTCCTCGCGTACCACCTGACCGTCGAAGAGATGGATGATGCGGTCGGCGTGGCGGGCGTAGCGCGGATCGTGCGTGACCATGCAGATCGTGGCGCCGCCCCGGTGCAGCTCGCGCAGCAGGGACATGACGGCCTCGCCATTGGTCGAATCGAGGTTGCCCGTGGGCTCGTCCGCGAGCAGGATCGAAGGGTCCCCGCAGACCGCGCGGGCCACGGCCACCCGCTGCTGCTGGCCGCCGGAGAGCTGACTCGGCAGGTGCTTGACGCGATGGGCCATGCCCACGCGCTCGAGCGCCGCGTTGACCTTGCCGCGGCGATCGGCGGACTTCATGCCACGGTAGGTGAGCGGGAGCTCCACGTTCTCGTATACGTTCAGATCGCCGATCAGGTTGAAGCTCTGGAAGATGAATCCGATCTCCCGGTTGCGAATGCGCGCTCGCTGGGAGAGGCTGAGCCCCTGCACCGCGTTCCCGTTCAGCCAGTAGCCGCCCTCGGTTGGGGAATCGAGCAACCCGAGGATGGACAGGAGCGTCGACTTGCCACAGCCGGATGGACCGGCGATCGAGACGTATTCTCCGCTCTTGATGCCGAGGTGGATGCCCGAGAGCGCGTGCGTCTCGACCTCGTCGGTGTAGAAGACCTTCGTGAGGCCCTCCAGATGGATCAGCGGGCGGCCGTCCGCGGACATCGTCGGCTCCTTCTCATTGGAATTGGCTTGCTGGGCGTTCGACTTCCGTGCCTGCGGATCGGGGGACGTGGAGCCCGAGGGGGCGCGACTGTGGCTCTCGCTCACTTGAGGCGCACGCGGTCCACGGAGTCCCACTGCGACATGTCGGAGAGGATCACGCGGTCACCCTTCTCGAGACCGCCCACGACCTCCACCGTGTTCACCGAGCTGCGTCCGAGCGCCACGTTGACGCGCACGGCCTCATCCGTGCCCTGCACCAGCTTGAACAGTCCAACGCTGCTGTTCGCCTGCCCGAAGGTCGGGCGCCCGACGTAGAGCACGTCCTTCAAGCGCTCGATCTCGATCGTGCCGTCCACGGACAGATCGGGGCGGGCGCCGCGGGGCAACGGTCCCTCCAGCGCCACCTCCACCGTGACCGTCCCGTTCTGTACGGCGGGATCGATGCGGAACACGCGACCGGCCACGAGCCCGTTGCGGGTGTCGATCGAGGCCGTCTGACCCAGCACGACATCCTTGGCCTGGGTCTCGGGGATACGGAGCACCGCCTTCAGGCGTCCGGGCTGGGCGACCTTGGCGAGCGTGGCGCCGGGTGAGACCCACTGCCCCACCTCGAGGGGCAGCTCCTGCAGCACTCCCTCCGCCGCGGCCGTGACGCGCATCGAACGCACCTGACCGGCCTGGAAGTCGCTGATCGAGCGCAGCCGCTCGACCTGGTTCCGCTGGAGCGCGAGGTTCGCGTCGAGTGCCCGCGTGAGCACGTCGAGGCGCTTGCGCTCGATGTCGAGCCTCGTGGCAACGGCTTCGGCGCGTTCGGCCGTGCGCCGCGCGTCATTGGCGGCGATCAGCTGCCGCTCCACGAGGTCCGAATCGGAAGCTGCCGCACGCTGTGCCTCCTTCTCGTCGGCGTGGGTCATGGCCACGACGCCCTGCTGATCGAGCACCTGCGACTGCAGCGCCGCTCCCTGGCTCACGAGGTCGGCCTCGGCGGCCGCCAGGCGCTGCTGCGCTTCGAGGGACTCGAGCTGCACCTCGGGGTTGCTCAGCTCGAGCAGCACGGTCTCCGGGGTAACGGCCTCTCCCGGCCGCACGAGAATCCGTTCCACCCGGCCCGCGGTGACGGCGGGGATCCACTGGATCTGCTCGGGAACGAGTGTGCCTGGGCCCCGCACCTGCCGCACCATCGGACCGCGCTTCACCGTGTCCATCCAGACCGTGGCCTTGTCCACCGTCGGCGCCGCGGGCTTCAGGTTCCCGATCGCGATCGTCGTCAGCGCGATCGCACCGGCGATGCCGCCTCCGACGACGTAGCGGCGCCGGTTGCCGCGGGGCTGGCGAGGAATGTCCAAGGAGCTTCTCCGTGAGGCCTACGACCGCAGGGTCGCGAAAGGATTCAGGGCGCCCCCGCAAGAGGCAGTCGGACACACGTCCGCTAGCTTGGGAAAGCAGAGAGCATGCCACCGGTGGTTCCCGACTGCAGATCGTTGCCGCCGAGGGTGTTGCGCGGTTTCAGCTACGTCGGGGAGCACCCTCCATGGCCGCTTGTGGGATGTGTCGATCCCACAAGCGGACAGCCAGCTCGCCGCGTCGCGGGCCACTCGCGACAAACGCGTGGTGGAATTTTTCTCCGGGCCGGTCAGACTATCCCCCTCATGCCCATCCACCAGCGGATCGCCCCGAGCGCCCAACAGCGCGTGCACGGGCGTCAGCGCAGACGAGGGATCACGCCAGGCCATGGCTTCATCCAAGGACCGCAAGCAGCAGCCGAAGCCGAAACAGAAGCAGGAGCCGAAGCCGCAGCACCAGCCGAAGCCGCAGCCGAAGCAGGCGACGCCGAGCGAAGGCGATCGAGCGTCAGGGCGCAAGGGCGGCCGCGAGCAGGGCGCGATGTCCATCCCCGCTCAGCAGCAGGACCGGCGCCCCGGCCGGGAATCGGAGATGACGCCCAAGCCGCGCGCGGAGGATCCGAGCCACCGCGGCAGCGGGAAGCTCAAGGGGCGCGTGGCGCTGATCACCGGAGGGGACAGCGGGATCGGCCGGGCGGTCGCCATCGCCTACGCCCGCGAGGGAGCGGACGTCGCCATCGCCTACCTGGACGAGCACGAAGACGCCGAGGAGACCCTGCGGCAGGTCGAGGAGGAGGGCCGGCGTTGCGTGACGATCGCGGGCGACCTCGGCGATCCGGAGCTCTGCCGCAAGGCGGTCCGGCGCACGCTGGCCGAGCTCGGCAGGCTGGACGTGCTGGTCAACAACGCGGCGGAGCAGCACCCTCAGGAGCGGATCGAGGACATCTCCCCGGAGCAGCTCGAACGCACGTTCCGCACGAACGTGTTCTCGTTCTTCTACCTGACGCAGGCGGCCCTCCCCCACCTGCGCGAAGGGAGTGCGATCATCAACACGACCTCCGTGACGGCCTACAAGGGGAGTCCCAAGCTGCTCGACTACTCGGCCACGAAGGGGGCGATCGTGGCGTTCACCCGCTCGCTTTCGCAGTCGCTGATCGAGCGCGGCATCCGGGTCAACGCGGTGGCGCCGGGCCCGATCTGGACGCCGCTCATCCCGTCCACCTTCCCCCCGGAGAAGGTTGAAGACTTCGGCAAGGACGTGCCCATGAAGCGGGTCGGCCAGCCCGAGGAGGTGGCTCCGTCCTTCGTCTTTCTCGCCTCCGACGATTCCTCGTACATCGCGGGACAGGTGCTGCACCCCAACGGCGGCGAGGTGGTCAACGGCTGAGGCCGTCACGCCCGGGACGGAACATCCCAGCGAAAGGTTCGATCCATGGGCCGCAAGCCCATCCTGAAGCCTCTTCACCGGCAGGTGGCGGTCGTCGCCGGGGCCTCCAGCGGCATCGGCCGCGAGACCGCCCTCCGCTTCGCACGCGGCGGTGCCAGGGCCGTGGTGTCCGCGCGCGGAGAGGCGGGCCTCCAGACGCTGGTCGAGGAGATCCGATCCGCCGGCAACGAGGCGCGCGCCGCCTGGTCACGGGCACGCTGGCGGGGGTGCGGCACTCCTGGGGGCGCGCGCAGTCTCGCGAAGTTGACGGCCCGCGACCGCGGTTGGCCGGGCGCGCCGAGTGCATTCGTTCAACACTGCTCCTCAACCCGTGGAGACGACATGAACACGGACAGCGGATGAGAGCCGCGGCGGCAGCCTTCGCCTTCGCCTTCGCCTTCACTTGCCTCGCCCATTCGGCGGGCCTCGCGCAGGGCACCGTGCCTCGTCACGGGGTGCTCGAGCTCTCCTTCGTCCACACCGGGACGGTCGGCAACCCGCACGCGGCGCTTTCCGCCACGGCCAGCTTCCGCTCGCCCGCCGGCCGCACCCACGAGATTCCGCTGTTCTGGGACGGAGGCGCCGCGTGGAAGGTGCGCTTCTCGCCGGACGCGACCGGGACCTGGCGATGGTCCACACGCTCCGGCAATCCCGGCCTGAATGGACGGTCGGGATCGTTCACCTGCGGGGCGTCGGGGCTGCAAGGCGGCATCGTGACAATGCCCGGCTCGCCCTACCACTTCCAGCGCCAGAGCGGGAGGCCCTTCTGGTGGCAGGGCGAGACCCAGTGGATCCTGTTCGGAAACCTCCCCGGCGAGAACCTGACCCGTGCGACGACCCTGAACTTCCTCGATCGGCGCTCGGCGCAGGGGTTCAACGTCATCCACGCGGCGCTCGACACGCCCTACGGCGGGTCGGCCGTCGACGGCCGCGGAACCCCTAACCCCGACTACTTCCGCGAAGTCGACCTTCGGGTCGCCCACGCCAACGGGCGCGGGATCACCGTGGGCCTCGTGCTCGCCTGGGGGACGCGCTGGAAGGCCTATCCGTCCGACGCGGCGCGGCTGCGCTACGCGCGCTACGTCGCCGCTCGCTATGCCGCGTACAACGTGTACTTCGTCGTCGCGAACGAATGGCGTGACGGGCTCTCGGCGAGCCAGGTACGCGCGATCGGCTCCGAGCTGCAGCAGAGCGATCCCCACGAGCGCCTGATCGCGAACCATTCGTTCGGCCCATCGAAGGCGGACGGGCCGGTGGGCGACGAGGGGTCGGTGGAGCAGTTCGCCGAGCAGCCGTGGATGGGCTTCGGGGACTACCAGCAGCTCTACGACCGCCTGCACCAGCGGATCCTGGTCGCCCGCGACCACTCCAAGCCGGTCGTCAACGCGGAGTACGGCTACTTCCTGCGTGACCAGGACGGGGACGGGCACGTTGACAAGAACAACAGCTTCACGCTCGACCACGTGCGGTTCGCCAGCTGGGACATCGCCATGGCCGGAGGGTATTTCGTGACCGGCTTCGCCACGACGTACCTCGGCGGGATCCGCGACGAGGGGCCGTTCGATCCGCAGGCCTCGGCCAACCGGCCCTGGGAGGAGGACGCGAGGCTGATCCGGCGCCTGTTCGACACCCTGGGGTGGCTCGACTGGTGGAAGCTCAAGCCCTCGGACGGCATGCTGAGTGCCACCGCCGGCCGCGCGAGCGACGAGGTCGTCAGCAACCCCGACGGCTGGTTCTTCGCGCCTCCGCCACGGACGCACTGGGCGCTGGCCGAAGTCGGACGGCAGTACGTGGCCTACCTGCGCGGGAACGCCGGAGCGCACCAGC
>JACCXV010000133.1 GCA_013696835.1 Gemmatimonadota bacterium
GTCCCTGGTGGCAGGGAAATCACGGGACCCGGTGCTCCCCGTCACGTAAACGTTGCGGGCGGCATCCAGCTGTACGCCGAAGACAAAATCAGGGAAGTCTCCGCCCAGGTAGGTGGAGTAGACGAGCGCTGAGCCCGCGGCGTTGAGCTTGCTTACGAAGACATCTCGCCCGCCATTGAAGGTGACATCAAAGGCGCCGGGGGTGGTGGGGAAATCAGGGGAATTGGTGACTCCAGTCACGTAGACGTTTCCGGCTGCATCCAGCGCTAGACCAAAGGCATTATCAAAGCCCGTTCCGCCCAAGTAGGTGGAATAGACGAGTCCCGAGCCCTCGGAGTTGAGCTTGCTGACGAAGGCATCTTCGTTGCCATTGAAGGTGACGTCAAAGGCACCGCGGGTGGTGGGGAAATCAGACCAGGTGGGTCCCGTCACGTAGGCATTGCCGGCGGCATCCAGTGCCACGTCAAGGCCTCTCCCGGTAGTGCCCCCCCCTAGTGTAGCGAAGCCAAAGTGTCTTGTGCTTTGGCGACCTTGGCGAGGATGTGTTTGACGCTCGCCGTCCAGACGAACGGCACGGGTTGATCGTTGCGTTGCTCGATGTAGCGGGTGATGGCGGCGATCAGCTCGTCCACGCTGGAGACGGCCAAGCGCTTGAGTTGGCGGGTGGAGAGTTCGCTGAAGAACCGCTCCACCAGGTTCAACCAGGAGGAAGCCGTAGGCACGAAGTGGAACTGCACGCGGGGATGACCGGCGAGCCAGGCCCGCACCTTGGGGTGCTTGTGGGTGGCGTAGTTGTCGAGGATCACGTGGATGGCCAGCGCCGGCGCGACGCTGCGCTCGACCCGCCTGAGAAAGCGCAGGAACTCCTGATGCCGGTGCCGCGGGAGACAGTCGTGCAGGATGGCGCCGGTCGCCACATCCAAGGCGGCGAAGAGGGTCGTCGTGCCGTGCCGCTTGTAGTCGTGCGTCATCGTCCCCGCGCGTCCGGGCTTCAGCGGCAGGCCGGGCTGCGTGCGGTCCAGGGCTTGGATCTGGCTCTTCTCGTCGAGCGAGAACACGACCGCGCGCTCGGGCGGGTGGACGTAGAGTCCCACCACGTCGCGCAGCTTGGCCACGAACTCGGGGTCGCGCGAGAGCTTGAAGTGTGCGAGGCGATGCGGCTGCAGCCCGTGCGCGCGCCAGATGCGCGAGATGGTCATCTGGTGCAGGCCGCTCTCGGCCGCCATCAAGCGCGTGCTCCAGTGCGTGCCGTGGGGCGGCAGGCTATGCAGCGTCTTATGGACGATCTCCGCCTCCCACTCGGGCGTGATGCGCTTGGGGCGCCCGGGCCGCGGCCGATCGGCGAGCAAGCCGTCGAGCCCCTCCGCCTGGTAGCGGTTGAGCCAGAGCGACACGGTCGGACGCGAGAGACCGAGCCGCTGGCAGATGGCGTTGCCGGACAGACCGGCACTCGAGGCGAGGACGATCTTGGCGCGTTCGACGACGCGCTGTGGGGTGGTGCGGGTGCGCAGCAGGGCCTCCAGCGCCGCACGGTCATGGCGCGAGACCTGGGTGACGCGGATCGGCAGGGGCATGCAGTGGAGGCTACTGCCAGACCCCTCATTATGCAAGACATTTTAGTGTCACTACACTAGTGGTTGCAGCCGGCAATGCACGAAAACGGATCGCGCAAAACCGGTGTCGCAATCATGGACGAGGGATCTGCGACTCTACCGGCTCGACCGTGAACATGAAGCAGCCCGCCTCTGTGTTGCGCACGTGTATGAAGGCGAGCTCCGGGTGTGCGAGCAGCCGCTGGAGCACGGGCGCGACGGCGCCGTCGGCGACGTACTCCTGGGCAATCAGCCGCCGCCCCCTCGCGTAGGCGTTCAACGTCAGCAGCAGCCCGCGCAGCTGCTCGGGGAATCCGGCGTGCTCGTCCCAGCGCTCGCAACCCGCCTCGTGCACGAATACCGGTCCGGGAAGCGGAAGCGATTCGTACCCGTCGAAGGGGTCATACGTGAAGAGGAGACGCCGGTCGGCGCCCGCGGTGAACTTGTCGAGGCAGAGGCGGCAGGGGCCGTACCCGGTGGCCACCTCGGCGTGCACCGGGTGTCCGTACTGCGGCGAGACGCGTGACACGCGCACCGCCTCGGCGATCTGCGTCGGGATGGCGAGGGTCCGATAGGCGTGCATGCTGGTGCTCCTCGGGCGTGAGGGTGGGCGCTGCGTCGACTCTTGGCGACGTGGCTCCACAGAGGCAGTGGCAGCGTCGCCCGCGGGTAGGGTCGCAAGGTCGCTTCGGACGCTGCCGGTTGACTATCCGAATCTTGCCGCCAAATCAGCGGGCGAAGATCCGCAGTCGGCGTCGAGGTCGGCCCGCCGTGCGCCGGTCGATTCCCAGCGGGTGCCGTCTACCGTTCCACCTGACGCGGTGGCGGCGCCGCAAAACCCTGCTCCCCGCGGTCCCGCTCGGAGAGCCTGCCGGCATGGTACCGGATGTGAGGCGCCACCCCGAGCCTGATCAGCGCGTCCAGATACTCGTACCGAAGCTCGATGCGCTCCGTCGGCCGCTGCTCGGCCTCGAAGTCCACCAGGACCACCGGGTCCTCAGTCTCAGCGCCCCAGCCCGTCCCCGGGAACGAGCGGCCCCCGTATTCCGGCTCGCTGGCGTCCTCGCGCTGAGCGGAAGGCGCCGGAGCGCGAGCTTCACCTCCGGCGGGCGCCGGGCGGCTATCCGACCCCTCTTCCTGTGCGCCTTCCTTCGCGGCCTCGTCTCTGGAGCGTCCGACCCGGTCGTTTGCGCGACTCTCGGAAAGTGACTGCCGTCCCTTCTCGCGATAGACGAGGACCTCGATCCAGCCCATCCTGGCGTTCGCCTTGCCACTGCGGGCCGCGTACGACGTCCGCTCGTTCACGAACGTGAAGCGCCTCACGTCCTCGAGCGAAGTGCGCCATCCCTGAACGCTCACCGAGCCCCACGGGTCAAGCACGTACAGGCGGCCGGGACCGGCTCTCCTCCACAGCGTGCTCGTGTTCTGGCGCTCGCCGCTGATCGCGTTCAGCCCGTCCACGACGACGGCTACTCCCACCCGCTCGTCGCTTCGGTTGGCGACCGTCACGGCGTACTCCGAACCCTCGCGAGCTTCGAGGTAGTACCGCCCGGAGCCGTCGGCGGCGGGGAAGAGCGTCGCTGATTCTCCATCAACTTGCAGCGATACGGTCACGAGGGAGCCGACGACCTCCCGGTCCACGAGGGATTGGGCGTTCAGTTCCCGCGGCTGGGTAAGGGTTTCTCCGCTGCCGAGCACGGAGGTGAGCAGTGTCAGGAGAGCAAGGCAAGCGCGCATGGAGGCCTTCGCAGCAGGAGGTGGCATGACGGCGCGGCGGATCGCCCGGTCGCGCGAGTGTATTACGCCAGAGCTACCCGCGGGGGCGCTGCTTATTCCGCTGACAGCCTCGTCGGATGCGCCGGAGCCGACCAGAGTGTATCCCTCCCGTTTGGCCAGACCTTTTTTGAACTCGGTCGCGATCTGGCCACGCCGCGCGAGAGCCACCAACGCGGAACGCCCGGCGGCCTGTTGAGGCAGCCGGGCGTTCTGACAGTGGTGCAGCGAGCGTTGGAGAGGGGTCGTGCGGCGGCAGGCCTTCGGGGTCTGGCCGCCCTGGGGGGATCAGCCGCGCACGTTCAGGGTGCCGCCGACGAAGCCCTCTCCCGAGATCTGGGTGCCGTTGACGCCGAAGAGCGTGGAGGCGTTGGCGTTGAGCGCGATGAAGTTGCTGTAGCTGCCGGAGTGGAGCTGGAAGAAGATGGTGCCGAGCACGCCCGAGCCGGCCTGCGCCTGTGCCAGGTCGCGGGTGCTGAAGACGGCCACGAGCTTGCCGGGCTGGCGGGCGGCGAGTGCGGCCTTGGCGACGGGGTTGGCGCCCTTGAGGGAGCTGCCGGCGGCGGCAGCGTCGAAGCGCACGGTGGCGGGGTCGAAGCTGAGCTCGAGGGCGGCGCCGGTGACGGGCTGCGAGACGTTCTGGAGCACGACCTCGAAGGTGGCGGTCTGGCTGGAGCTGTCGAGCAGGCGCAGGGCGACGGCGTTGGAGGCGTTCTCGGTCTGGCTGGTGAAGGAGACGTTGACGCCGTCGGCGAGCTCGGGCGCGTTGGGAGCGCCCTTGGCGCTGGAGCAGGCGGAGGCAAAGACGACGGTGACGAGCAGGGCGGCGGCGGAGGCGGCACGGTTGAGCGAGCTGCGCAGAGAGTGCTTCATTGGACGATCCCCCAGGGACGAGGCTG
>JACCXV010000322.1 GCA_013696835.1 Gemmatimonadota bacterium
GCCTGGCCGCGATCCGCTCCTCCACCCAGCCGCGCGCCACGGTGCGCCCCAACCAGAAGGCGGCGCTCGCTCCCAGCACGCTGCCGATCGATACGGCGATCGTGCCCAGCACCACCCCGAAGGCGAAGCCCGCCCCCAGCGTGAGCAGCGAGCCCGGAATGAAGAGCAGCGAGGCCGGTACGTACGCCAGCGCCAGCGCGGCCGCTCCCCAGGGGCCGATGTCCTTGACGGCGGTCAGGAAGCCGGCGAGGTACCGGTCGACAGGCAGGAGGACGAGCGCGGCGGCGAGGGCGGAGGCGAGCGCCAGGAGCAGGGCGATGCGGATGCGCGTCGAGGCGGTCATGGCGCGGAGGGAGCGATCAGGGGTCCCCAGCGGCGGGCGGTGTGGGTGTGGTCAACATGGAGCAACGCCCTGGGTCCGGCAAATGTTCCGGCTCCAGGTGCGCTGGTCCGTGCTTCCGCGGAGCCGTAGCTTGCCGGCGGCTGGACGCCGTCCATCCGGCTGATCCGCGAGGCGGACCGGTGGCGCGCCGCTCACCGTCTGGAGCGCGGGGAATTTTGACGACCTACAGTCACGTCTTCTGGAACTGGTTCTTCGCCCGCGACCGGCCGTGGAGCTGGGCGTTCGCGTTCGGTGGGGGCGTCAGCGACGTGATCTACCTGCCGCTCATGCTGCGCGTTCTCTTTCAGGACGGCCCCGGCTCGTGGGGCGACCTGGCGCTGTGGGATGCCGCCGCGGCCCATCCGCTCACGCGCGCGCTGCATTCGTTCGTTCCGGCCGGGGCGGCGCTCGTCGCGGCCCGCGCCGTCGGGGCGAGGCGCGTGACGCCGTTCCTGTGGGGGATCCTGACGCACGCCACGCTCGACATGCTCACGCACGTCGAGGATGCCTACCCCATCTTCTGGCCGCTCTCCATGTATCGCTTCCCCACACCCGTGTCCTACTACGACCCCGCGCACTTCGGCCGCGAGTTCTTTCTGATCGAGCACCTGGCGCTTGCCGTGGCCGGGGGGCTGGTCCTACTGCGCGCGGCGTGCCGGCGCCGGGCCCGAACCGGGCCCGCTGCCGCTGGTGGAGGTGCCCCGGCGTGAGCGGCCCACGGCTCGCCCCGCTCACGGTGGTCGGCGCCCCCGAGCGTCATCCGGGAAAGCCCCCCTCGGTCGGGCTCGCCTCGCTGGACGTGCTCTGGTTCCAGGTGGCGGGGACGATATGCAATCTCGCCTGCACGCACTGCTTCATCTCGTGCAGTCCCTCCAACCACAGCTTCGCGATGATGCCCCGCGCTGACGTGGAGCGGCTCCTGGCCGAGTCCGTCGCCTTCGGCGTGCGCGAGTACTACTTCACCGGGGGCGAGCCCTTCGCGCACCCCGAGATGGTGGAGATCCTGGAGGCGGCGCTGCGCTACGGCCCGAGCACCGTGCTCACGAACGGCACGCTGCTGAGGGAGGACAGGGTGGCTCGACTGGCGCAGGCGGCAGCCGACTCACGCTACAGCCTGGAGTTCCGCATCTCGATCGATTCATTCGATGCGGCGGAGCACGACGCGCTGAGGGGGGAGGGCTCGTTCGCGCGCTCCATGCTTGGCCTGGACCGGCTCGTGGCAGGGGGGTTCCTGCCGATCGTCACCGCCACCCGCACCTGGCCGCTCGATCGCGACGACGCCGTCTTCCAGGGCTTCGTGAGCCTGCTGAAGGAACGCGGCTATTCCCGCCCACGCATCAAGCTCATCCCTGCGCTGCGGCTCGGTCAGGAGGCGCTGCGCGCCGGAGGGTACGATGCTTCGGACTTCGTCACGGCGGAGATGCTCGCGGGCTTCGACCTCGATCAGCTGATCTGCCGCTCCGCCCGCGTCGCGACCAGCCGCGGGGTCTACGTCTGCCCGATCCTGCTGGACTCTCCGGATGCCCGCCTGGGCGACACGCTCGCCGAAGCGGCGGCAGCGCCCTACCCGCTGCGCCATCAGGCGTGCACGACGTGCTACATGCACGGTGCCATCTGCTCCAATCCGTGGCTGGGACTCGGGGAGTCCGCGATCTGAGCGCTCCCGGCGGCCACCCGCCGCGGCCGCTCGCCATCCAGACCGCGAGTCTTCGCAAGACCTACGCCGGCAGGATCGCCGTCGCCGATCTCACCCTCGGCGTGCCCGCAGGGGAGGTCTTCGGCTTTCTGGGCCCCAACGGAGCTGGCAAGAGCACGGCCGTAAAGATGCTGCTGGGGCTCGTGCACGCGGACGGGGGCAGTGCCTCCGTGCTCGGCCGCCCCGTGGGAGACCCGGCTGCACGGCAGCGGGTCGGCTTCCTGCCCGAGCACTTCCGCTTCCACGAATGGCTCGGCGCGGCCGAGTTCCTCGACCTTCATGCGCGTCTGTACCGGATGGACTCGGAGGTCCGGAAGCGACGCATCCCCGAGCTGCTCGATCGCGTGGGCCTCGCGGACCAGGCGCGGCGTCCCCTGGCGGGCTTCTCCAAGGGAATGCTGCAGCGCGTGGGCCTCGCGCAGGCGCTCCTCAACGAACCCGAGCTGCTCTTCCTCGACGAGCCCACCTCGGCGCTCGATCCGTTCGGGCGCATCCTCGTGCGCGAGATCATCCACGAGCTGCGCTCACGCGGGACGACGGTGTTCCTGAACTCGCACCTGCTCGGCGAAGTGGAGGCGACGTGCGACCGCGTGTGCTTCATCCGCGAGGGCCGCGTGCTGCAGACCCTGGCGCTCGGCGGGCTCGAGGCCGGGTTGCTGCAGGTCGAGCTGCGCGTGGACGCCGTCACGCCCGCGCTCAGGGCGGGTTTGAAGGAGCTGGCCGTCGAGTGGCGTGCGGTGGACGGCCGTCCCGACGCGGCGGCGCCCGGCGGTGATCCGCGGGAAGGCACGACGCTGGAGATCACCCTGCGCGACGAGGAGCTGGTGCCGGTGATCGCCGAGCGTACGCTCGCGTCCGGTGCGCGGCTGTACGCGCTCACGCCGCGGCGACTCTCCCTGGAGCAGCTCTTCGTCCAGGTGGTCGGGGCCGAGGGGGGTGCGCGGTGAGCCCCGTCCTCACCATCGCTCGCCTGACGCTGCAGGAGGCGCGACGCAAGCGCACCGTGCTCGCGGCGCTGGCCCTGGGGCTCGTCTTCCTGTCGCTCTTCGCCGTCGGCTTCTGGTTCATCGTGAGCGACATGCGGGTCGATCGCGTGCCGCAGGAGCAGGTGCGGTTCGGGTACAGCTTCATCCTCCTCGCCGCGTTCTACGTGATCCATTTCCTGACGGTGATGCTCACGATCTTCTCATCGGCGGGAACCCTCGCAGGCGAGATCTCGTCCCATACCATTCAGACCGTGGTCACGAAGCCGATCCGGCGCAGCGAGGTGCTCCTCGGCAAATGGCTGGGGCACGGGGCCATGATCGCGTCGTACGTGGGCCTTCTTGCGGGCGGCCTGCTGC
>JACCXV010000328.1 GCA_013696835.1 Gemmatimonadota bacterium
CCCCCGATGGGCCGTGGCGCTCGCCGCGGCCCATCGCGCTTCCGCTCCGTGATCGGATGATCCGTCCCGCCCTCTTCGCGCTCCCCTTGGCTGCACTTCTCGCAGCCTGCTCCGAGCCGGAGTCCGAGCCGGCGAGTCGCTGGCCGGCGCGGAATTACAGCGGCAGCTACGCCGTTCGGGCCAAGGCGGCATCCAACGAGTGTCCCGCCGCGATCTTCGCCGCCGGCGACACGGTCGAGTTCCGCGTGCTGCAGGAGCACGACAACCGGGCCACGGTCGTGATTCAGCCCGTGATCAGCCTCAGCGGCGTGTTCCAGGGAGATCGGCTGCAGGCTCGGGCGGCGGTCGTCAACACCGCGCTGGCCGCTGCCAACGCCGCTCCCGGCAAGGACAGCACGGCGCTGGGTGTCGACTCGTTGCGCTATACGCTGGACCTGCGCTTCGAGGGAGAGGTCTTCGAGGGGACCTACCGGGTGGATCAGCCCGCGCTGGGGGGCGGCTTCGCGGCCTGCAGCCAGACCTTCGACGTGGAGGGGCGGCTGTGGGTGCAGCCTCAGGCGGGGGGAGCCGCCTCCGGGAGCACGCGCCGGCAGCCGGAGAGACGCGCCGCGAGACGCGGAGCGTAGAGCCGATCCGCGGGGTCGAGGCTGTCCACGGCCACTCCAGCCTGGGCCGTGGACGAGTGCACGAAGCGCCCGGCCTGGCCGAGCGCGAGCCCCACGTGGGAGACGCGCGACCCCCGCTCCGCGAAGAACACCAGATGGGCTGCTCCCAATCCATGGCCTGCGGGCCCGGCGTCGATGACCTCGCCGATCTCGGCCTGCTGGTACGCGTCCCGCGGAAGTCGGATGCCGTGGAGCGCGTACACGCGCTGCACGAAACCGGAGCAGTCGAAGGCCTTGCTGGTGGTGCCGCCCCACAGGTACGGAACGCCTCGCAGTCCCAACGCCGTGCGCACGACCGCCTCCGGAGCGCGGGGAAAGCGCCGCTCGAGCTCGTCGAGATCCATCCATCCATCTTCGGCCCAGCCACGGCCCCCCCCGGGCAACACGGCCGAGCCCGCCGGACCGGCGCCGAGCCGGGCGCCCAGCACGAGATCGCAGAGCGGTTCCGAGGCTGGATCGCGCTGCTCCCGAAGGGTTCCCGCGCGGCGCGTCCAGACGAGCGCGCGTCCCGGGGGTGACCCCCGAGAGCCGTCAGGGGAGTTCAACGAGAGCTCGTCCACCCAGCCTGGATAGCCGTCCTCTCCGGCTACGTGCAGCCAACCCTCCCGCTCCGCGAGCACGCGCGCGTGCTCGCCTAGCACGAGCTGGGAGACGAGCTCGGCCGCATGGGAGGGGCTCCGTCGCAGGTTGGCCAGCGCGCCCCGGACCACGCGCACGTCGCCGCCGTTCTCGGACGGGCGAGAGGGGGGAGCCGGGATGGCCGATTCGGGAGGTTGCGTGGGGAGGGACTGCACGAGCTCGAATATACATGCGGGAATCCGGATGTGGCGTACGCCCCAGCCGGATATATTCGCCCGCCGCGAGCGGTCAGGCCTGGCGCAGCCGGGCTCCCAGGAGCAGGGGCCGGGACGCCGGCACAGCCCCCGCCGCCTCGCATGGTGCTGCCTCTTCCTGGTCGGGGTCGCCCAACCCCTTCTCCATGGACGGCGCGCAGCCGATGTCGTGCCGATGAGCGGCGATCCAGCCGTACACGTGTCGCGCGGCCGACGGCACGCCTGGCAGCGCCAGCAGAAGCCGGAGGGGAGTGCCCCCGGGGAGCAGGGCCAGCATCTGCGGCAGCGCGTCCGCGCCGCGATGGCGCTCGCCATCGGGGGCCACGAGCAGCATCGCCTCCGCGAGGTCTCGCGGCGCCACGTCCGGCAGCACGCGCGCCACGAGGGGACTCTGGTACGGAAGGAACGCGATGCGGCGCTCGGCGTCCCACCAGCCCAGGAACGAAACGATGCGCGAGCACAGGCGGCACTGGCCGTCGAAGAGGAGCAGGGCTTCACCGTTCATGGGTGGCCTCGCGAGCGGAGGATTGGGCGGCCGTGCATCGACGCCCCGCGGCGCGTGAACGCCCTCAATGTACGACGGGGCCCGGCTCCTTCACCATGACGGAATAGCGAACGATGTCCGACGTTTCCCTCAACTCCGGCGGGGCGCCTTCGCTTGCCGACTCGGCCGCCGAGGGTGGTGCTGGTGCCCGCGGTCGAACCACGCTGGCGCGCGCGGGAGAGGAGCAGGAGGTGCGGGTGGAGTCGCTCGCTTTCGGAGGCGACTCCGTGGCGCGCCTCGCCGACGGCAGGGTCGTCTTCGTGCGGGGGGCTCTGCCCCGCGAACGGGCGCGGGTCCGGCTCACGCGCGTGAAGAAGTCGCATGCCGAAGCCGAGGCCGTGGAGATTCTCGAGCCAGCTCCGGAGCGCACCGCCCCCCGCTGCCGCCACTTCGGCGTCTGCGGCGGCTGCCGGCATCAGGACCTCGCCTACGCGGCGCAGCTCGCGTGGAAGACGCGCCAGGTGCAGGAGACGCTCGCGCGCCTGGGGGGGCTGCGCCACGTCGAGGTCTCGCCGGCGATTGGGATGGACGATCCCTGGCACTACCGCAACAAGATGGAATTCGCGATCGCGGGAACGGACGACCGCCCCGTGATAGGCTTGCGCGAGCGAGGCCGGTTCGACCGCGTGTTCGACCTCGAGGAATGTCCGATCTTCTCGCCGCGCGCGGGGGCGCTGGCGGCGGCCGTGGAAGAGCACTGCCGGAGCCGCCGCTACGGCGTGTACGACGTGCGGCGCAGCTCCGGCTTCCTGCGGCACCTGCTCGTGCGGGAGTCGAAGAACACCCCCGACCTGCTGGTGGGCCTCGTGACCAGCCCGGGATCCATCGACGCGCGCGGCTTCGTGGCCGCGGTGCTGGAGGCGGTTCCCGCGACGAGCATCTGGCACCTCGTCACGTCGTCACGGGCCAACCTCGTCGAATGGGGGGACGCGCGGCTCCTGTACGGCGCCGAGCGCATGTCCGAGACGATTCCGCCGCTGCACTTCGAGTTCGGCCCGGGCGCATTCTTCCAGACGAACACGTTCATGGCGGAGACGCTCTACCGCCGCGTGCGCGAGGCGGCCGCGCCGGACTCGTCCGCGCGACGCGGCACGCTCGTGGATCTGTACTGCGGGATCGGCGCGTTCGCGCTCTATCTCGCCGACGGGTTCGAACGGGTGATCGGTCTGGAAGGACTTGCGGCCGCGATCCCGGACGCGCGCGAGAATGCCCGCCGCAACGACGTCGCGCATGCCGAGTTCCACGCGGGCGACGACCGGACCGGCTTCCCCGAATTCCTGGGCCGGCTGCCCGCGGGCTCGGTTGACACGCTGCTGCTCGACCCCCCGCGCGGCGGGGTCCATGCGCGCACCCTGGCCGCCGTGCGGCGTCTCGCCCCCGCGCGGCTCCTGTACGTCTCGTGCAACCCCGCCAGCCTGGCACGAGACCTGGCGATCCTGACGGCGGCGCCGGCGCCGTACGCGGTGGAGCGCGTCCAGCCCTTCGACCTCTTCCCGCACACGCCGCACATCGAGACGCTGGTGCGTCTCACCCCCGCGGCGGCCGGGTGAGCGCCGGTCTCACGACGTGCCGGCGACGAGCCGCTCGATGGGTCCCGTGCGCGGGGTGTCGTCCGGCCTGGCCAGCGCATCGCGATCGGGCGGCAGCAGCCTGCGCAGCAGCAGCGGAGCGATGAAGGTCGTTCCCATCACGATGAGCACGAG
>JACCXV010000333.1 GCA_013696835.1 Gemmatimonadota bacterium
TTCGTGCGTTCGCCGCGGGTCTGCGGCCGTTGCTGCAGGCCCGACGCCTCAGCGCCTTGCTGCTGCAGTTTCCGTTCACCTTCAGGGATGGCGCGGACGCACGCGAGCGGCTCAGGCGGCTACGTGACGCGTTCCGGGAGTTCCCACTCGTGGTGGAGGTGCGGCACCGCAGCTGGGCCGAGGCAGACGCCACGGCGTTCCTGCGTGCGGAGGAGTTCTCGGTCGCCAACCTCGACTATCCCACGTCTTCCGACTCGTTCCGCGAGCCTCAGGCCGCCACCGGAGAGCCCGGATACCTGCGACTGCACGGGCGCAACGCCGCAGAGTGGTTCACCCGCGGTGCGGGGCGCGATGCGAGGTACGACTACCTCTACGACTACGACGAGCTGGACGAGATCGCCGATCGCATCGGCGCGCTGTCCACGCGCTTTCGCGAGCTGGTGGTCGTCACCAACAACCATTATCGGGGCCAGGCGCTGGCCAACCTGGCCGAGCTGGCTGCGCGCGCTGGCGGCGGGGAGCGCGCCCTGCCGGCGACCCTGATCGGCACGTATCCGCGCCTTGCCGCTGTGGCCCGTCCGGCAGGGCCGCAGGCTGCAGCCGGCATGCGGGATGCGGGACTGCCGGGGACGACAGGGAGCAGGCGGACGACCGGAGCGGGACGGGGAGGCCGGGGGGGCCAGGGGAGCTCGCGCGGGTCAGGCGAACAGCGCGACCTGTTCGACGGCTGACGCCTCAGGCCTCGCTGGGGGCGTCGGGCGCCACTATCCGCACCTCGCCCTCCGGCGGCCGGTCCTCCCAGCGCCGGACGGCGGGCACGAGGTTGTACCACGCGGAGTAGCTCAGATAGAGCACCAGCAGTCCCAGCAGCATGATCTCGGAGTAGAACCAGGTCGCTGCCAGGAGCACGCCTACGATTCCCACCACCAGGTGGCTCCGCCGGTGGCGCGACAGGAAGTGCCGCAGGCTGACGAACGGCACCGTGCTCACCATCAGCAGTCCCAGCAGGAACACGAGCGCGACCCAGAGAGCACCGAGTGCGCCGCTCTGGATCGGCTCCTTGAAGTAGTGCACGGCCACGGCCACACTGCCCGCAGCGGTCGGGATGGGCATGCCGGTGAAGTGCCGCGGGCGCGGCATCGGCGTGGTGGAGGGAGCAGGTTGTTGCGTGGCGACGTTGTAGCGCGCCAGTCGCAGCGCTCCCCCCGTGACGAAGGCGAAGGAGGCTATGAAGCCGAGGTTCCTGAGGTCTTGCACGAAGGGTACCTCGGCGTCGCGCAGACCGGCCATGCCCCAGGCGTACGCCAGCAGGCCGGGCGCGATGCCGAACGTCACCACGTCGGCGAGGGAGTCGAGCTGGATGCCGAAGACGGTGTGCGAACGCACGAGCCGCGCCACCGCGCCGTCCAGGGCGTCCAGCAGCGCCCCGAGAACGATCGCCACGGCAGCCCCGTCGAAGTCTCCGCGAAAAGACGCGCTGATCGAGAAGTAGCCCGCAAAGAGGTTCCCGACCGTGAACAGGTTGGGAAGGACGTGGAACCGTGCCCGGAGCCGGGGACCCCGACCCCCCGGCCGCATCTGCGGCCTCAAATCGAAGCCCTGCGTCCGATGACCGTGACGCCCGCGCGCACCCGGGCACCCACCTCGACCGTCCAGTCGACGCTTCGCGGCACGAGGACGTCCATGCGCGACCCGAACTTGATGAGCCCAATCCGCTCCCCGGCCTCCAGGCGATCTCCTTCGCGAGCCGTGCAGACGATGCGGCGGGCAAGAAGGCCCGCGATCTGGATCGCCGTCACGGAGCCCAGGTCCGACTCGATCGTCACCACGTTGCGCTCGTTCTCGGACGACGCGCCGTGACGGAACGCCGCCTGGAAGCGCCCGCTCCGGTACTCAACGCTCGTGACGCGGCCCCCCACCGGCGCGCGGTTCACGTGCACGTCCAGGACAGAGAGGAAGATGCTGAGCGCGCGCCATTCGCCCTCCTCTCGGATCTGAACCACGCGGCCATCGGCCGGAGACAGGACGACGTGCGCCTCGCCACCGTGCTCGCGGTGCGGATCCCGAAAGAAAAACGCGATGAACAGGAACAGGAGGAAGAACACGCCGGCCAGCGCCGGCCACCACGGCAGGCTGAGCAGGGCCGCCGCCGCGAAGCCGCCGAGGTAAGGCAGCGCGTCACGGGCCAAGGCAAGGCGGGGCATCTAGTTAGAGCCGAGCCAACAGCATGTCACGAGGCCCTGGAGGCATTGACAGATTTGCACTATCTCGTTAGGTTGCATGGCTTAGCGAGTTTTTGCGGCCTGCCGAGCGTTTCCCCCACCCCATGTCGGCCAGACCTTGTCTCGGGGCGCGAAAGGATTCAACTCCGACCTGAAGGGAGCGGGATGGCGGAAATTCACGTGCGGGAGGGCGAGTCGCTGGAGAACGCGCTCAAGCGCTTTCGACGCGAGGTGAAGAAGTCGAACATCTTCTCCGAGCTCAAGCGGAAGCGGCACTACGAGAAGCCCAGCGAACGCCGCCAGCGCAAGCTGCGGAACCGCAACCGCCGTAGCACGTGAGTTCGAAACCAAACCGCCAAGGTGCCATGACGCGCAGCGCTGCCAGCTTCACGAAGAACCAGAAGGTGGTCCATCCCCTGTTCGGCGGCGGATACATCGCCGGTGAGGAGACCATCGCCATCAGCGGCGAGCAGGTTCGCTGCCTCACGATTCGCTGCGTTTCACGCGACCGCAAGGTGTACGTGCCCAAATCGAGTCTGCCCTACTCCAAGATTCGCAAGCCGCACCGCGATTTCCGCCCGATCTCGGACGTGCTGCTGGGCTCGCCCACCACGCTGGCCGCCAACTTCAACCGACGGATGAAGGATCTGAAGGAGAAGCTGGACACGGGGGACACGCTGCGGATCGCCGAGATCGTGCGCGACATGTACCGCAGCTATCATTCGAACGAGCTTTCGAACTCCGACCAGAAGCTCTTCGAGAAGACCCAGGACCTGCTCGTCAGCGAGCTCGCGCTCATCAAGGACCTGTCCTACGAGGAGGCGCAGAAGCTGCTGGACGAAACGATGCTGAAGCAGCGCAAATCCAGAAAGCGCGTGGCGAAGCCCGCGGTGGCGCCGCGCACCGGCGCGCCCAGCACGCTGATCGTCAAGAACGGCAAGGCGATCCGGGTGTAACACCCCCGGCCGCGCCGATCAGGGCACCCAGAAAGGCTGATCGTCGGGTCCTCTCTCCTTGGTGAGTCGGCGCACGCGGGAGCCGTCGGCACGGGCGGCGTAGATCTCGAAGTTGCCGCCGCCGCGGTTCGAGCTGAACGCGATCTGCCTTCCGTCAGGTGACCAGACGGGGTCGCGCTCCTCCCCCTCTCCCGTCACGATCCTGCGAGGCTCCTGGCCGTCTTCCGCCGCACGGCAGACGTCCGGCCCCCCCGAGCCACCGCAGCTGTACACGACGGTTCCGTCGGCCCGGAGCGAAGGTCGTCCCAGAGGACGCGCCGGCACGGCACGGGAGGGACCCGCGCCGACCCCACCGACACCGACACCTCCTGCTCCCTCTCCGAAGGCCGCGATGCGGCCGCTCGCCACGTCCACCCTCACCAGGCGGGCTTCCTCACCCTCGCCCTCCACCGCCACGAGACTGCCCCCCGAGGAGTCCACCGCCGCCCGACTGTAGCTCCGGGCTCCCTCCGTGACCGCGACGGGGTTGCCGGCATCCATGCCGCTGCGATAGAGCTGATTCGTGCCGCCGACGTCCGTGGTAAAGACGAGGAAGCGCCCGTCGGGCGAGGGCACCGGCCAGCGCTCGTTCACGCCCGGCGTCGTCGTGAGTGCGGCGCGATCCTCACCGGAGAGGCGCACCCGAAACAGATCCCATGAGCCAGTTTGGCGCGAGGCGAAGTACACGAACCCCGAATGGCGATCGTAGACGGGATC
>JACCXV010000342.1 GCA_013696835.1 Gemmatimonadota bacterium
CCCGTCGCCCGGCACTCCCGTGAACGGCGCGGACGAGCGCAGCGCGCTCGCCAGGAAAGAGCGCGCGACGCGGCCCCGCTGATATGGTTTCTGCGCCTCCTTCACGCGCTCGGCAGAGGTCATCGCACCGCCCAGCGCGAGGTACACGGTGGAGGTGACGAGTCCCAGGATCGCAAGCGCGACGACGATCTCGATGAGCGTGAACCCGGTGTGAGCGCGGCGGTCGGCCAGCGGCGGCTCCCTCGCGCGCACCCTCGTGCCCCCGCCCTGCGTGGCGCCGGCCTTCACCGGTTCAGGCTGGGAATCGTGTCGCCGAGAACGCCGGAGATCTCCGGCGTGGCGTAGCCTCCGCGGGCGGGCTCGCGGCGGGACTCCGGCAGCCGCCATTCGGAGGGCGCCGCGGTCCGGGGTGTGATGCCCAGCGGCATCACACCCGATGCGGTCGTGTCGGGCAGGGCACCCGTGGGGGCCAGCTCGCCGGTGCCGAGCGATTCGGGGGGAGCCACGGCTCCCTCAGGCGGTGCGCCGGGAGGTTCCCACGCTCCCTCGTTGGGGCTCGTGCGGCCAGAGCCCGTTCCGCCGGGGCGTCCCGGCACGGGCCGGCCCTCGCGCGCGCGCTTCTCGATCTCCTCGCTGTAGAACTCGGTGCCCGACTCGATCTCGCCCCGCAGCCGCTGGATCTCCTCGTCGGAGCCGAGGATGTAGGGCGTGAGCGTGATCACGAGCTCCGTCTTGACCGTGCGAGTGGAGCGGGAGCCGAAGAGGAAGCCCAGCAGGGGGATGTCCTTCAGGATCGGGATCCCGTTGTGCCGCTTCTCCTTCCGCTCCTCGATGAGCCCCCCCAGCACGACCGTCTGGCGGTCGCCCACGATCAGGGACGTCTCCGCCTCGCGGGTCGTGATGATGGGGGCGTCGAAGAGCACGTCGGCGCTCAGCGCCGACACCTGCTGGAGCAGGTCCATGCTGACGTAGCGGTCGGGATTGATGCGGGGCGTCACCGTCAGCTCGAGGCCCACGTTGCGGAACTGCGTGACGCGATCCACGGCGTCGCCGATCGTCGAGCGCTGGAACTGCACGAACGGCACCTCCTGACCAACGAGGATCCGCGCCTCCTGATTGTTGACGGCCAGGATGCGCGGCGTGGACAGAACGTTGACCCGCGCATCCGCAGCCAGCGCACGCAGGGTCGCGTCGACGTCGCCGGCCTCGAGGATGCGCACGCGCAGGCCGCCCTCGAAGGGCGTCGTGTTCTCGAGATCGATCTCCCCCTTGATCTGGCCGTCTTCGACCACGTCGTCGAACAGGTACTCGATCCCGAACTGCGTGGACTTGTCGAGGGTGATCTCGGCCACGGTGGCCTCGATCAGGACCTGCAGCGGGCGCACGTCGAGCTTCTGGATGGTCTCCTCGATCGAACGGTAGTTCTCTGGCGCGGTGCGGATCACGATGCTGTTCGTGGTCTCGTCGGGCACGATCGACACCTGCCCCACGAGGTCACCCTGGATGACCGCGTTGGCGATGTTCGGTGCCGGCTGGGGGACGGCCTGAACGCGCTGGCCGCCCACGGGCTCCTCGGCAGGCTCGAAGTCGAGCTGCTGCTCCTCCAGGGCGCGCGAGAGCGATCGCGACGACTGGGTCCGGCGCGTGAAGCCGCCATCCGGCGCCCCTCCCCCGAAGAGCTGGCTCAGCACGTTCGCCAGATCCACGGCGTTGGCGTTGCGCAGGTAGTAGACGTGCACCTCCGTCGCAGCGGCCGCGCCGGCGCCCGTCCCGAGCCCGTCCTCGGACTGTGCGGGGATCACCGTGAACACATCCCCCGTGCGCACGAGGGTCAGGTCGTAGGTGCGGAGCACGGAGTCGAGCAGGTCGGGAACGTCCTCGATGGGAATCCCGTCGGAGGTGTTGATCGTCACGAGCTGGCCCGGCTCGACGCTGCCGCCCATGACGTAGCTGATCCCGAGCACCTCGCTGATGCTCTCGAGCGCGGACCGGACGTCGACCTGCTGCAGGTTGAAGTAGACGCGCCCGTCCTCCAGCCGGACGCCGGGCTCCTGGCCGGCCGCCATGTCGGCCTTGGTGGCGATCAGGAGGGCGAGGAGGATCGCGGGCAGGATGCGTCTGCGTCCGAGTGGGCTCAAGATTCCTCTCCGGGGTTGGGCTTCTGGATTCGGAGATCGATGCGCTGTCCCTGCCCCACCACGGTCACCTCCTCGCGCGTGATCCGGGTCAGGCGCCATCCGGGAAGGGGCTCCTCGCCCACGTGGTAGTTCACGCCGCCGGGGGTCGAGGGATCCGCCTGGATGACGGCGATGTCGCGTCCGCCGGGGACGAGAACGGTGCCCAGCAAGGTGAACTGGGGAGGCGCGACGGACTGGGCTCCGGCGGAATCCCCCACCGAGGTCCCGGGCGTGTGCCTGCGGACCGGCGGCTTGCGCGAGTTGTCGAAGGGGTTCCGCTCGACCAGCGGAGACTCCACGGTGTTCGCCGCCACGTACAGGGGCGGCTCGAAGACCAGCGGAGCACCGCTGGTCGAACGCCCGCCCGACGGCGGCGCCGCGAGCGTCGGCACGCGTTGGGGCAGCAGGAGGATCGCGATCGCGGCGACGAAGAGGGCGATGGCGGCGAGCGTGAGCGCGAGCTGGATGCGCGTGAGGCGCAGAGGCATCAGGGTCTGCCCTGATTCATGTCGTCGAGCTCGCCACCGCGGCCCTCGAGCGGGTCCTGCGCGTCTTCCAGCGCGCCGTCGTCGTTCAGCCGTTCTCCGTCGAATCCCTCGTTCCCGCCATCCTCCAGCTCGTAGTCGTCGCTCGGCACGTCATCGGGCTCCACGTCACCCTCGACGTTATCCGGAAACGCGTTCCCCGGGTCCTGCTCCGGGTCCCCATCTCCGGCGGCGTCGAGCGACGAGCCGGCTTCTTCCCGAGGAAGCGTTCCGCCCTCCAGCGGCGGCTGGGCGCCCGCAGCGTTGTTGTCTCCCCCCGCATCGCCGACCTCTCGCAGGTATCCTTCCAGCGTCAGCGTGATCTGGAGGGTGGCGTCACCCGCGCCCGCGATGGCGAAGCCGGCGGTCACGGTGTTCACGCGCAGCTCGCGCAGGTGCAGGAACACGTCGCTGGTCTGCAGCGCGGCCAGAAAGTCGCGCAGACCATAGATGTCCCCTCGCAGCGAGAACTGCACCGGGACAGAGGTGAGACCGCCCTCCTGGCCGGGGGACAGCACGTTCTCACGCTCGACCTCCAGGAAGCTCTGCGCCGCGAGCCGCCGCACCAGCTCGGAGATGCCGGTCGCCGCGATCGTCGGGATCTCCGCGGGCAGCAGCCGCGGACGGACATCCCGATCCCACACGCCCTGTGCGGCTGCCAGCTCACGGCGGAAGACGGGAAGCGACCGCTCTAGCGCCCCGAGCCGCGCGAGCTGCGCCTCGCGCTCCTCCATCAGGGTCCTGCTCTCCGCCGCGCGCACCAGGTAGGGATCGACCAGCAGCACGTATGCCAGGATCAACCCCGCTCCGGCCGCGCCCCAGCGTACGGTTCGCTGCTCCCGGGAGGTCATGGGTCGTTCCCCAGGTCGAGCGCGTCCGCGCCGTCGCCGTCTCCTCCGCCTGCCTGGTCGGAGCCGGGGCCTCGCCCGGTGTCGTCGGACCGCTGTGCGCTGTCCGCGCTGGCGGTTCGGGCGCTGTCGGCCAGGCTGCCGCGGAGGATCCCCCGGATGTTGTACGCCTCGAGCTCGCGGCCGCCGACCGCCGCGCGGGTGGCCGGCGAGGCGAGCTCCACCGAGCCCAGGGTCTCCGTCTCCTCGAGAGCTCGTATCAGGGCGGAGGCCGTCGCGGCGTACCCGGAGAGGTTCACGTTTCCGTCCGGCTCGACGCTCAGGCTGGCGATCCAGGCCGCACCTGGCAGCGATCTGCTGACCTCGTCCAGCATTCGCAGCCACGTGGCACGCTCGTCCATCCGGCGCTGGATCCCCTGGATCCTGTCCTCCAG
>JACCXV010000363.1 GCA_013696835.1 Gemmatimonadota bacterium
AGCGAGTGGTAGGCCAGGACCGCGACCCTACCGCCGGTCCTCAGCCGCGAGAACACCCGCCAGAGGCCGCGCTCGAGACGGCCGAGCTCGTCGTTGACCGCGATGCGCAGCGCCTGGAACGCGCGGGCGTACACCTTCACGGGCGTGAAGTGCGCCGGCACCGCCGAGCGCAGCACCGTCTTGAGATCCCCGCTGGTGGCAAGGGCACGCTCCCGCCGCGCGGCCTCCACGGCGCGCGCCACCGGTCCGGCGAACGGTTCCTCGCCGTAGCGACGAAAGATGTCCGCGAGCTCGGCGACGGAGAGTTCGTTCAGCAGTTCGGCGGCGGTCGCACCGCAAGGACCCATCCGCATGTCGAGCGGAGCGTCGGCGTCGAACGAGAATCCGCGCTCGGGGGTGTCGATCTGGTGGCTGGAGACGCCGAGGTCCAGGAGGGCGCCGTCGAACTCCACGCCTTCCCACCCGGCGATTCCGTCCAGCTCGTCGAAGCCCGCGATCTCGACACGCAGGCGGTCGCCGTACGCGGCCAGGCGGCTCGTGGCGAACTCGACGGCGGCGGGGTCGCGATCGGTAGCGTAGAGCACCCCGTCAGGGGCCGCGGCTTCGAGCAGCGCCGCTGCGTGTCCTCCCCCGCCCAGCGTGCCGTCGAAGTAGGTGCCGCCGGGACGGGGCGCGAGCAACTCCACGACCTCGCGAAGGAGCACGGGGCGGTGATGATAGGGAGGCGCGTCCAGGACAGCCTTCACAGCACCGTGGCCGCGAAACGGTCGTACTCGTCGTCCTCAACGCGCATGGCGTCCCCGAAGCGGCCAGGATTCCAGATCTCGATCACGTCGGCCGCCCCCACGAACAACGCCTCGCGCTGCAAACCCGCGACGTCGAGAAGGTTTTGTGGAAGGGTGAGGCGGCCGTGCTTGTCCAGCACCAGCTCGGCGGCCTGAGCGGTCACGGCGAGTGCTCTGCGGCGGCTTTCGGGATCGCCGTTCCTGCGCAGGCGGGCGAGCCGCTCGAGGACGACGGTGAAAGCCTCCTCCTGATAGAGGAAGAGGCACCCGCCCGTTCCGCGCACGGCTACGTAGAATCCACCGGCTTCAACACCGTTGCCACTCCCATCGAGCCCCCCGTTGCGCAACTTCGCGGGGAGCGGAACCCGACCCTTGTCGTCGATGGCGTGGAGGTACTGCCCCAGGAACCTCGGCAAGCGAACCTCGCGTGAAACGCCTGGCGGCGGTGAAGGCGGGGACGAGGCGTGGTGGCTCCCACAATTGCCCACTTCCTACCACGGGGCGCCATTGTACAGGGTCGAATCACGCAGTGTCAACAGAATTCGTGAAATGGCGACCGCAGAGGAGGGCTGGCGCCCGGAAAGAAAAAGCGGCGGGGGAAAGCCCCCGCCGCCTCGCTCCCAGCCGGACGGGAAAACCATCCCGTCTCCGGCGTGCAACCGTCGCCCCTCAGTCGTCGTCCCAGCTCCCCCGCAGCACGACCGTGCTCCCGCGGCTCGTCACCTGCGGTCCCGACTCGGCGGTCACGACGACTCCGCCGGTGGGCTCCACGCCGGACGCGACGAGGCTCCAGGTTCCTGCGCCCCCCTCGAGCACGCCCAGGTTGCGGCTCTTTCCGTTCGAAGGATCGATGGCCCACAGCACGTATGCGTTCAGGTTCGATCCCAGATCGTTCAGATCCGGCAGCTTCCTCGCGCTGACCCGGGCCGTGCCGTCCACGCGCAGCTCGATCTTGCCGCGCGCATCCTTCCCACGCCCGACCCCGTCGAGGTCGAGCTTGCCGCTGACCTCCGGACCCCTGGCCGTCGCCGCCATGGCGTCCAGCGCCTCACTGCCGCCCTTCGTCTCATCCTCCTCCGGCTCCTCGGCGGGCTCGGCGCCCGTCCGCTGCGATTCGGCCAGCCTGTCGAGCGCTTCGTTCGAGAAGCGACGCTTCTTTTCCTCCTCCTTGGCGGCATCCTCTTCGGCTGCTGCTACGGCCTCGCCGACACCCGTGGCCGTGTCACCGGTGACGGTACCGTCCGGGGCCGGAGTCCCCGCGCTGGAAGGGGTCGGCGGGCCCTCGGCCTCGACCGCGGCAGCGCCGCCAGCTGGATCGGCGACCGCAGCCTGATCCGCGCCCGCTGGATCCTCGGCGACCGCCGCTTGATCCGCGCCCGCCGGACCTTGACCGGGCCCGTCCGCCCCTGACGGGGGATTCGGTATTGCCTCGGCACCTGCGGTGGGATCCGCTACCGCTCCGGGGCCTGTGGGGGGATTCACCTCTGCTCCGACGCCCGCCGCGGGGTCAGCGGCAACCCCTGGCGCCGCCGCCACGCCGCCGGCCTGTCCGGCTTGACCCGTGGGCGCCTGCACGTCGGGCGCCTGTGCATCGGCCGGAGCCTGGGCACTCGCCGCAGCGGTGGGGGGATTGGCCGGCAGGGCGGGCTGCCCAGTGAGGACCGCCGCTCCGCTCCACTCCGCCGGCTCGGCGGAGGGCTCGGCCGTGACCACGAGCGCAAAGCTTGGCCACGTGATGTCGAAGATCGCCTGCGCCGCGCCGGCGGTGGCCGCCAGTGACGCGACCCGCTCCTTCTTCTGCGTGGCGGGATCGTACAACCACACCACGTACGTGGACGTCCCAGCCTTGATCGCCGAGGGCTCGGGCAGCGCCGACGCGCTGATCATCGCGCCGTAGCCACCCTCGGGCCGGCCGGTGAGCGTCACGTCGGCGGAAGCGCCGGGCGCGGTCTTGGCGGGCGCCAGCTTGAACTTGTATTGCGGGCCGGCTGGCTCCTGGGCCACGTCCTCGGCCGGCGCGCCGGCGGCTCCGCCCTCTTGCGCGCGGACAGCGAGAATCGGCCACGCGAGGAGCGTAAGGAGCAGCAATCCGCCGGCGAGCCTCCTTTCCATGCGTTCCTCGATGATCATGTGCAATCCTTCCTTGAGGGGCCCGAACCCGACACCGTGGATCGTCGCTGTGCGTTTGCGAAGGCGGTCGAAGGTGCCGGAAGGTCCATCCGGCCTCCACGCACTATATGGTGGGACTACCCTCCCCGATCAAGCGTGTTTCACGATTCGGTGTCGGGCGGAGTGCGTCGGGAGGAGTGCAGGGACCGCGCGCTTGACACTCGCTCCGGCAGCCGGGTAGAATTGCCGGCCTTTCACATGTCATCTGCGGGGGCGGTAGTTCAGCTGGTTAGAACGCCGGCCTGTCACGCCGGAGGTCGCGAGTTCGACTCTCGTCCGCCCCGCCATCTTTCCGCCAGCCCGGCTCCGGGCTTCGCGTCCACCCAGCGCCCGATCGGGCGCTTGCCGCCGGCGCCACCGAGCCTTCCCCTCTCATCCACGCCGGTCCTTCCCCTCCTGTCCGCGCCGGATTCTCTCCATGAGCCGCTGCGCATCGAATGGCGCATGCACCCTGGCGTCGTTGTCGAAGTAGACATGGACGTCGCGCCCCGTCGCGAGCCAGGTCCGCACGCGCTTCGCCCACCCGTCGAGCTCCACATCGTCGTACCCGCTGACGTACAGCTGCTTCGAGCCGTGCAGGCGCACGTACATGAAATCGGTGGTGTCGACCTCGACGTTTGGAAACCGATCTGCCGTGTCGGCCACGACCAGGGCGGCTGCATGCTCCCGCAGCAGCGCGTAGAGCTCTTCGGTGACCCACGAGGGGTGACGCACCTCGAACGCATGGCGAAAGCGCACGGTCGCCGGCGCGTCGACGAGCACGCCACCCGGCGGCGCGCGGTCGTGGAGGCGGGCCAGCGCCTCCGCCTGGCCGCTGTCGCGCGGAAGGAGCTCCAGGAAGCGGCGCGTGCGTTCCGCGTCGAACCGCAGGAGCGGAGGAAGCTGCCAGAGGAACGGTCCCGTCTTGCTGCCGAGAGCGAGCACCCCGCTCGCGTAGAAGTTCGCGAGCGCCGTCTCGGCGCGACCGAGCTTGAGGTTGTGCGTGATGAAGCGGCTGCCCTTCACCGCGAAGACGAACGGGTCCGGCGTCTCTTCCGCCCAGCGCCGGAAGACCGCCGGAGACTTCAGGCTGTAGAACGTGCCGTTCAGCTCGATCGAGTTGAAGATCCCGCTCGCGTGGGCGAGCCAGGCACGAGCGGGCAGCTTCGCGGGATAGAAGACACCGCGCCAGTTGGGGTAGTTGTACCCGCTGATGCCGACATACGCCACGCCCGGGCGCGGCGGGGCGGGCTCTACCTCGGTGCCTTGGGCCTGGCGCTCTGCATCACCCTCCTGCCGGACGCGTCTGCGATCGCCCAGGACGGCCGCCGCGAGACGTGCGGCGCTTCGGGAGGTCCGCTGATCGTCTCCAACGACAGCCCTCTGCGTCAGCCGTTCCTGCGCGTGCCGCCCATCGGCGGTTGCCCCGGTGCGCGCGCGTCGCTGGATTTCCGGGCGGGGGCCTCGAACCACTTCCTCGACGCGCGCGAGGGAGACCGCTGGTCCTTCATGGACGCGGAGACGTACCGGGCGGACGTGGCCGCCACCGTGGCGCTCGGAGGGGGGCGACAGCTGATGCTCGAGATCCCCTTCCACGTCCGATCCCCGGGGGTGCTCGACGGCGTGATCGATACGTGGCACCGAGCGTTCGGGCTCCCCCGCGGAACACGTCCCGACCACCCCGAGAACCGCGCCGTGTATCGGGTGGGACGCGATAGCGTGGATCCCGCGTCGCGTCACGTCCTCTCCGAGGAAGGATCTGCGTCCGGTCTCGGCGACGTCTCGTTCATCCTCGTACAGAGCCTACCGCGGCTCTCGCACGCACCCGTCACCACCGTCAGCGCGGCCGTCAAGCTGCCGACAGGCGATGAAGGCGACCTCTTCGGGAGTGGCGCGGCGGATGCTGCTCTCGGACTCGGCATGAGCGCCCGCGTCGCGGGGAGCCTGTGGGTACACGGGAGCGTGCGCCTGGTGCTGCTCGGCCGCAGCCCGCTCCGTCGGGGTGTGCTGGACCAGGCCGCGGGTGCGAGCCAGGCGCTGCTCGGCCTGGAGTGGAGGGTCGGCAAGGCCACTGCGCTGCTCGCGCAGTCGAGTGCCGAGTCCACACCGCTAGACGTCGGCATATCCACGCTGGACCGCGACGCCTTCCTGCTGGCCCTGGGAGCGCGTCATGCGCTCCGGCCGGATCTCGAGCTGGAGGCCGTTTTCGGCGAGGACCTGCGCGTCTACACGGCCCCCGACCTCTCCTTGGCACTCGGGCTCCGCTGGCTGCCACGCTGAGGCGGTGGGGACCGGGGAGAGACCCCGTTCCCCACCCCGGTTCGAAGCTCAGTCGACGGCGTCCTCGGCATCGTCGGCAGCATCCTCCACGTCCTCCGCCGCATCCTCGACGTCGCTGTCGGAATCGCACGCAACCGTGGCCACCATCGAGAGCCCAAAAGCGAGAAGCAGCGCGTTCAGCGTCCTCATGGGTTGGATCTCCTGGCTGAGATTCGTTCGCACGCGAGAGGCCGAAAAGATGAACTCCGCGGCCGCCATGGGGAAGCGCGCAGCGCACCCCGTCGTGAGGCGGCACGGCCCATGGCGGATGGGGGCACGAGTCCGTGGCGATGCAGCACGGGTGCCTGGCGGGTGGCGGCACGGCGCCGGGCGTGCGAAGTTACTCCCCC